>NZ_DCLI01000007.1:0-6793 GCF_002320975.1 Clostridium sp. UBA1652 | reverse complement strand
TATATTATATAAGGAGGTAGACCTATGTATAATACAAGCTCAGCATATAAGACTGAAATTAAGAAGCCTAGTAGATCCTTTGAATGCAAGATTACTATAGGAGATAGAATTTATAATAACTCTGACATAGTTAATGTTGTCATTGATGGTAATATCCAACCTTCAGATGGATTTATGATAGGAACTACAGTATCTAAAACCTTAGATTTAACTTTAATAAACTCTGGAGATACAATTTATTCTACAAGCCAAGTTAAGGTTGAAATAGGGATTAAGATTGGTTCTACAATAGAATATATTCCTATGGGACTATTTAATATTGATGATATAGAAAAAACTGACTATACAACAAAGATAACAGCCTTTGATAACATGATAAAATTTGAAAGTGCTTATTTTAGTGGCTTAGGAGATAGTCCAACATTACAACAAGTAGTTAATGAATTAGCTGCTAAAACAGGAGTACAATTTACAGGGAGCCTTCCATCTTACGCAGTTAAGAAATTGGAAGGCTTTACTTGTAGAGAAGTTCTTGGATATGTTGCATCTATTTGTGGGGGTAATGCCACTATAACTAGAGATGGAAAGTTTACAATAGTTACTCCTGTAGATAATGGATTAACTATTGATGGTAGCAACTATATAAACTACAAAAGAGAAGAAGTTAAATATAAGCTTGGAAAAGTTACTTGTAAAATTGGAGAAGAGGAATTAAGTAAAGGATCATTAGGGACTGATTCTATGGAATTGGGTTTTGAAAATCCGTGGGTTACTGATGCAATTCTCCAGGATATTTATACTAAGTTAAATGGCTTTAATTATCTTGGCTATTCAATGAAATGGCAAGGGGATTTAAGCCTTGATGTTGGGGATATAGTAACCGTTACTGATGTTAAGGGTGTGGTTAGAAAGCATCCAATATTATCTCAGAAGTTTAATTATACTGGTGGACTTACAGCTGAGATCGGAGCTAAAGGAGAGAATAAAAATAAGAACTCTTTTTCAAGTTCTGGAGATACTTCAAAAAAGCTAAATAGGATGGTTACAGAAGTTGCTATAGTTAATAAGGCCTTTGTAGACTATGCGCATATTAATGATGCTGATATTGTGAGCTTAAAGGCTCAAACAGCTAAAATAGGAATTGTTGAAGCTGAGGTTGCAAGTATAAATACTATATTATCAAAAGAAGTATTTACTGAATTAGCTACTGTTGGGAAAATTGTAGCAGGAAGTTCTATAATAGCTGATGGAGCTATAGGAAGTGCTAAGATAATAAGCTTAAGTGCTGATAAAATAAACGCTGGAAAGATAAATACTAATTTAGTTAGTATCCAATCATCTAGCGGAAATATGCTTATCTCAGATAATACTATTCAAATAAAAGATAGTACTAGGGTTAGAGTTCAGATAGGAAAAGATGCAAGTAACGACTATAACATGTATGTATGGGATAGCACAGGTAATTTAATGTTTGATGCAACTGGACTTAAGGCAAGTGGTATTAAGTCTAAAATCATTCGTGATGATATGGTTTCAGATACAGCTAATATTAATGCTTCAAAAATTGAAAAAGAGAGTTTAGTTACCAGGATAAATGGAGCCACAACCTTACTATTGGCTTCAAAAGTTAAACTAGATACTGAAAATCAAACTTTGGAAGTTGCTTTTAATAGTTTAAAAAGTACAGTTACAACGACAGCTAGTACAGTTACCAGTCAAGGTACTTCAATAAGTACTATACAAGGACAGATTCAAGCTAAGATATGGCAGCAGGATATAGACACTTTAGAGGATAGTTTAGATACCAGGATAAAATCTACGGAAACCTCTATTACTGCTTTAAATAATGCTATTAGCTTAAAGGTTAGTACAAGTGACTTTACTACTTATCAAAGTACAGTTACGAGCAGTTTAAATAGTAAGGCTAATCAATCAGCATTAAACACAACTAATGGGAATGTTAGCAGCTTAACTACTAGAGTGAGTACAGCAGAAAGCTCTATATCTATTCTTCAGAGTCAGATCAGTTTGAAGGTGGAGCAGAGTGATATTACTACAGCAATTAACAATGTAAACACAATGACGAAGCTAAACGGAGTTGAATTGCTCAATCAAACTTATGTATCCAATACAGCTGCAAAACCTTTTACTGGATCATATGCAATAGTTCCAGCTTCAGAATTAGGATTAACTGATAATAAAAACTTAATAAAATGTACTAACTCACAGAATATAAAAAGCGATTTTATTCCATTTGTTCCTGGTAAGCCATATTACATTACGTTAGCTGCTTATAACTTAGAAACTACAAATGGTGTCTTGTATGTTGGAGTAGAGTACTATGATAAAAACAAAGTTTCTTTAGGAACAAACGATTTAACTATATATGCATTTCAAAAAACTACTACGGATTTACCTGCTAACACTTGGAAAACTTTTGAAGGTTATGTGAATACAGATAGTTCTAGAAATATTGCAGGGTATGTTAAATTAAGAATACTAACACGTTGGAGTGGACTTACAGGGATTACTTATTTAAAAGATATAAGTGTTAGGCAATTAGGGGCTTATATTAATAGTGAAATAGAAACTAGAATAAGTACAGCAGAAACTACAATAACACAGTTATCTAATAGTATAGCTTTAAAAGTTGAAACAGCTACTTATAATGCAAAGATGTCTAGTTTAGATGGTTCTATAAGTTCCTTAACAACTAGAATGAGTAGTGCAGAACTTAAAATGACAGATAGTTCTATAGTAAGTACAGTTAGAAGCTCAACAGCATATACAAATGACTTAGCATCTAAAGCTAATCAATCTGCTTTAACTACAACTAATACTAATGTAACTAATTTAACTACTAGAGTTTCTACTACAGAGAGTTCTATAACACAACTAAGTACTCAGATACAAAGTAAAGTAAATCAAGGAGACTTTGGAACACTTATTACACAGAATGTAAACTCTGTTCAAATTGCTGTAGGACAGTTTATAAGCGGACAATCTATTAATATAGCCACAGATGGTGGATTTGAAGCTGGTACGATTCAAGCTAAAGGAAATGCATGGATTACAACATATCCATATCAAGGACGACAGAATGGAGGCATAGGCATTACTACAGATTGGAATGGATTTTACTTTTTAAATAATACTCCTGTAAAGCAGAATACAACATACACTGTTATTGCTTATGTATCAAACAATTGGGGTGGAGCTGGTGCTATAAATCTTTTTGGCACTGGGTATGGAGCTGGGGGAGTAGGTTACAAGAATATTATTACTGGAGATAACTCTTATAAAAAATATGTTTGGTATGTCAATTTTGGTAATAATACTAACGCTACCATGTCTTTTGAAGCATATTCTTTCGGAGCTCCAAGTGGAAGTTTCATTCTCATAGACAACATTGCTTGCTATGAAGGTAGTAACCCTAATTATGAATGGTCACCTAATCCTAATGAGATAGGAAATGTAAGTGTAGATATATCTAATGTCGGATTAACTGTAAGAAATGGAGCTATAAGTATACTTAATAATGTAGGAACACAAGTATTAAGTGGAGACACAAGCGGAAATTTAACTATCAGAGGTGACTTTACAACGTATGATGATAGTACAGGCAATATAGCTATTAGATTAAGTAAGAGAACAGCATATTTCTATGATTGGGATAGTAATGCTGTTTGTGGTGAAATATTTGCTGGAAAAATAGTTGGAAATATAACAACAAGAGGTATGGTTTTCGGAGCATATAGAAACAAATTTCTTCAAGTATCTTATCAAGGCAGTGATAATAATATGTATCCAGTTATAACAGTTGATAATGGAGCTTTTGGAAGTGCTGGAACAGTAACAATTACAGGTGGTAAACAAATAAGCACTCAAAATCTTTATGTTAGTGGATCTAAAAACTGTATTCAGGATACTGAAAACTATGGTAAAAGACTTCTATATGCATATGAAACAACAGAGAGCTATTTAGGAGATTTTGTTCACGGCAAAATAAATGAAAATGGTGAGTGTTTAATAAGCATAGATGAAATATTTGGAGAATGTGTAAACACAGATATACAATACCATGTATTCACTCAAACATATAAAGGTTCAATTATTGAGATGGAGCTATATCCTAATTATTTTGTTGTAAAAGGAGAAGCAGGAACATTTTTTTCTTGCGAAATTAAAGCGAAAAGAAAAGGCTTTGAACATGTAAGACTAGAGCAGAAATTTGTAGAAGAGCATGGAGTTGAGAGCATAGAGGATGAATTAAAAACAGTTATAAGTTCTGATATAGCCGAGGAGCTATATGGGGACTTAGCAGATGAATTATTGGAGGTGTAAGAATGCTAAAATTAACAGGAGTAGCTATAATAACTACAGCAGAAGGTAAAAGAGTAACCTATAGTTATTCAGATGTAAGTGATGATGGAACTATAAAAGCTTCTAATATTAAGAGAAGTTTTATTGCAGTAGATGAAGAGTTAAAGAATATTATAGAGCAGTTAGAAAGTAAAGTTTCTAATCATATGAATATAAATGAATAAAAAGAAGATGCTCCTTGTGTACAAAGCATCTTCTTATTAATGAATTTTATTAATGTAGAATATCTTTATTATTATCAAAAGAAAAAGTTTTATACATCCTAGAGGTAACAAAAAAGAAGGTATTTAAGCTACTATATACCTTCTTTTTGTATCTATATCAATTAGGAGATAATTATAAAACTTTCTATAAGGAAGGATGAATACTAGTATTTAGAGGTTAATAGTTAATCATGACCCTTCCTTATATAAAAACATTCGTGAAAGAATGATGTTTTGATTATTGACAGGATTAAAAGAACCTATACAAAGATTAGTTGTAGAATTTGATAAATATATTGTTTTTATTACCAGAATTTATGCATTTACAACAGGAACGTTTGTTTGCTATATTGGTATTAATTTCTTGAAGTAATATGAGGAGTTGATATTAAATGAAAGCAATGGTTAAATCTGTGGACGTAATTGCATGGTTTAATGAAAGTGGTACGCCATGCCCTATTAGATTTAGAATTAATAATAAGAATGAAACAAAACAAGTAATTAATGTTGATAGGGTAATGTTTGTTGAGAAAGAGATACTCGCAGGAAACCCAATGCTAGTTTTTAGATGTCAAAGTTTGATTAATAAAATAGAAAAGGTTTATGAATTGAAATTTGAAATTAACACTTGCAAATGGTTTCTTTGGAAGATGTAAGAGAGTTGTGAAAGCAGCTCTTTCTTATATTAAAAATATTAAGAGGTGAAGTATGGATGAGAGAGATACTATTCAAGAAATTAGAGAGCGACTAGTGAAAATAGAAATGTTACTAGAGAACATTCCTGAGTCTGTCACTTTGAAGTTAGAAAATCAAGAAGAAAAAATAAAGGTTGCAAATAACAGAATAAAAGATTTAGAAGAAAATAATAAATGGTTATGGAGAGCAGTAGTTGGAGCGGTAATCGCTGGAGCTATTGCTCTTTTATTTAAAAAATAATTTTAAGGAGAGATGTAAAAATGGAATTTACAAAATTTATAACTGAAAATGCTTTAATCTTAGTACCGGCACTTTATGTTTTAGGGATGGTTTTAAAAGGAACTGAAAAAATACCGGATAAATACATTCCTATAGTGTTATTACCTATAGGTGTTATTGCATCTGTATCTATGTTAGGGTATACAGTGCAAGCAATTGTACAAGGTGTGCTTGTGGTTGGTGCAGCAGTGTATACTAATCAATTAGTTAAGCAAATTAATAAATCAGAGTAGATATGGAGCCTTAGTGCTCCTTTAAATTTAAAAATATTGGAGGAATGTAAAATGAATATTATCAATGCAAATTTAAGTTTTGGATCATTAAGCAAGAGAGGTGCTACTAATAAAATCATAGGACATCATGCAGATGCATTTAATTGCTCAGTACAAGATATTCATAGTTGGCATAAAAATAATGGATGGTCTGGAATCGGGTATCACTTCCTTGTTAGAAAAAATGGAGAAGTTTATCAAGGAAGACCACTAGATACCCTAGGAGCTCACACCCTAGGACAGAATTCCGATTCTATAGGAATATGCCTAGAGGGGAGATTAACACAAGAAAAGCCTACGCAAGCACAAATAAACTCTCTTAAAGAAGTGTTAAGCTATTTACGTAATATATATGGGAATATACCTTTTAAGGGGCATAAAGACTATATGGCAACCGATTGTCCTGGATATCTAATGGACTACATGGGAGAGTTAAATGGAGCTTCAGCTTCAAGACCAGAGCCAGTTAAAGAAACCTCTAAATCAACAGTAGATAATAATGGATGGGTTGCTAGATTACAAGCCGAATGTAATACTCAAGGCTTTTCTAATCAAGTTGTAGACAATATACCTGGACCTAATACACTCGCAGGATGTCCTTTAATAAAGATAGGAGCTAGTGGGAAAATAACAGTTTTAGTTCAGGAAAGGCTAAATAAATCAGGATTTAATTGTGGAGCAGTAGACGGAATATTTGGAGAAAAGACAAGAGTAGCAGTAATAGCATTCCAAGCATCAAGAGGACTATCAGCAGATGGTATTGTTGGACAAAATACTTGGAGAAAACTTTTAGGATTATAAGATAGAAAGCTCCTGCATCAATTAAGATACAGGAGCTAAAAAATATTCATGGACTACTCTTTAAGCTTGACTTTAATATAGTATATGCAGATTAAAAGATAATTGCCACAATTGAGGATTAATTTCCTCGGTTGTGGCTTTTTTTGTCTAGAAAACCTC
>NZ_DCLI01000018.1:0-20554 GCF_002320975.1 Clostridium sp. UBA1652 | reverse complement strand
TCCCTTTTGTCAACGGTCTGAGAGGGCGTAAGGCCCTCTATTTTTATAAAAGAGTAAAAAAAATAATAAATTTATGTAAAACCTTTGACTATTCAAGTAAATTTATGGTAATATTATGGAAAAAGAAGGAAATATTCCTGCTGCTAGAGTAGAGGAGGTGAAGTACTCTAAGGTAATTGCTTTAGAGTAATGATTATGTACTTAAAATTTAACAGGGATGAAGATAAATTAATAGTAACATTAAACGGGGAATTAGATCATCATAGCGCTGAGGAAGTGCGTGTGAAAATTGATGACAGACTTGATAGAGATAATGTTAGAAAGCTAATATTAAATTTTTCAGGTGTGACATTTATGGACAGCTCTGGAATAGGTGTGGTTATTGGAAGGTATAAAAAGCTTATAACTAAAGATGGAAAGGTAGTTATAGCGGAACCAAAAGGAAGTGTTAAAAGAGTATTTGAACTTTCAGGCTTATTTAAAATTGTTAAGGCGTATGATAGTATAGAGGAAGCTATAAACTGCCATTAATAGGGGGATAGAGGTATGGTTGATAATAAGATTAAATTAGAATTTTTAAGTAAATCACAAAATGAGGGTTTTGCTAGAGTAGCTGTGGCAGCCTTTATTTCTCAGTTAGATCCAACTGTAGAGGAACTTACTGATGTAAAAACTGCGGTATCTGAGGCAGTTACAAATTCTATTATACATGGATATGAGAATAGAGAAGATAAAATGGTTAAAATTGAAGCGTCTATAGAGAAAACTGAAGTAACTATAGTGATAGCTGATGAGGGTTTAGGGATTGAGGATGTTGATCAAGCTATGGAACCTTTATATACTTCTAGACCAGATTTAGAAAGAAGCGGTATGGGTTTTACCGTTATGGAAAGTTTTATGGACTCTCTTCAAGTTGAAAGTGAAAAAGGTAAGGGTACAAGAATTATTTTAAAGAAAAAATTCAACTCAATATAGGCCAGGTGATGAATTTATATGGATAAAGGGAATTTGAGAAGAGAGGAATATAATTATGAGGATAACTCAGAATTAATTAGAAGAGTCAAAGCCGGAGATAAAGAAGCCATGAATAGGCTTATAGAATTAAATACACCTCTGGTTTCTTCATTAAGCAAAAAGTTTATAAATAGAGGATATGACTACGAAGATATAATGCAGATAGGTTCTATTGGACTAGTTAAAGCTATTAATAACTTTGATGATTCATATAACGTAAAATTTTCTACCTACGCTGTACCAATGATAGTAGGTGAAATAAAAAGGTTTTTAAGAGATGATGGAATGATAAAGGTTAGTAGAAATACTAAAACTTTAGCTAAAAAGCTCCATTATTTCAGGGAAGAACTAACAAAAAAGCTAAATAGAGATCCAACTATAGATGAACTTGCAGAATACTCAGGGTTTAATAAGGAAGATATAGTTTTTGCCTTAGAGTCAGCATCATCTATGCAGTATCTATATGACACCATACATCAAGATGATGGAGCACCTGTTTTGTTAATAGATAAGCTCAGTGAAACTGGTGAAGAAGATACAAGTATGATAGATAAAATTGCATTAAAAGAAGCCCTTAGGGCACTTGACATAAAGGCAAGACAGATTATAGTACTTAGATATTTTAAGGATAAAACACAGGTTCAAGTTGCAAAACTTTTGGGAATATCTCAAGTACAGGTATCTAGGATAGAGAAGAAAGTTCTTCTAGAAATGAGAAAAAGACTTAGTGATTAATACCTAAGTTCTATGAAAAATTCATAGAACTTATTTTTTTTGGAATAATATAAGTAAATAACTATGAAAAGGTGATGAATAGATGAAAAAAAAGGAAGAACAAATAAAGCAAAAGTTTAATACTTTATCAAAAGAAATAGAGCCTAAACCTAAGCTTTTAAAAAATTGCATACATGCTTTTTGGGTTGGTGGATTAATTTGCGTAATAGGTCAGATGATATATAACTTTTTTGCATCTTATGGATTACCAGAAGAACAGGTATCAGGTATTACTAGTATAATATTAATTTTCCTAGGAGCACTGCTTACTGGGTTAGGTATATATGATAAGATTGCATCTTTTGCTGGAGCTGGTACTGTTGTGCCTATTACAGGTTTCTCTAATGCCATAGTTTCTCCAGCTATAGAATTTAAAAAAGAAGGGTTTGTATTTGGAGTTGCGGCTAAAATGTTTACTATAGCAGGACCAGTTTTAGTTTATGGAATTGGAACATCTGTAATAATTGGAGTTATACATTATATTGTAATTATGATTTGGTAGAATTGGAGGATTATTTATGTATTTACATGACAAAAGAAGAGGGGAACAAACAGTTGAGTTTACAAATCCCCCAAAAATAATTGCTACAACTTCTGTGGTAGGGCCAAAGGAAGGACAGGGTCCACTGATGGATTATTTCGACATTATTTTAGACGATGATATAAATGGAAAAGATAGTTTTGAAAAAGCAGAAAGTTCTATGATGTACACTGCAATAACAGAAACTATAAAAAAGGCTAAACTTAAAGAAGAGGATATACATTACTTATTTGCTGGAGACTTATTAAATCAACTTACTTCTTCAAGCTTTGTAGCTAGAGACTTGAATATACCTTTTTATGGGCTTTTTGGTGCATGTTCTACTATGACAGAGTCCTTATCATTAGCATCTCTACTTATGGATGGAGGTTTTGGTGACTATATAGTTGCAAGTACATCTTCACATTTTTCAGCGGCGGAAAGGCAGTTTAGATTTCCCTTAGAGTATGGTTCTCAGAGAAAAGAAACTGCTCAGTGGACAGTTACAGGATCTGGAGCTATGCTTCTTGCAAAAGAGGGGAATTTCCCTAAGGTTACTCACGTAACTACAGGTATAGTAAAAGATTATGGGATATTAAGTGCAGACAATATGGGAGCAGCTATGGCTCCAGCAGCAGTAGATACAATATATAGACATTTTAAAGATTTAAATAGAAGGCCAGATGATTATGATTTAATTGTTACAGGAGATTTGGGTAAAATAGGAAGGGAGCTTACACAGAAACTTCTTTTAGAATATGGATATGACGTAAGTAAATGTTATATAGATTGTGGTGAAATTATTTTTGATAATGAAAAGCAAAAAACCAATTCAGGCGGAAGTGGATGTGGATGTTCAGCAGTGGTGTCCTGTGGGTATTTATATAAGAGGATGATGGCAGGAGAATTACATAGAATACTTTTAGTTTCAACTGGTGCTTTAATGAGTACAACTTCTTCACTTCAAGGAGAAAGCATACCGGGAATAGCACATGGAGTAGTAATTGAATTTAATAAAGAAGGAGATAAATAAATGGGTGATTATATAAGTTCATTTATAGTAGGAGGTATTTTTTGCGTAATAGCACAAATACTTATGGATAAAACCAAACTTACTCCTGCTCGTATATTAGTAATTTATGTAACAGCAGGTGCGATATTAACATACTTCAACATATATCAAAAGATAGTAGACATAGGGCATGCAGGAGCTACTGTGCCATTACCAGGCTTTGGTTATTCCTTAGCTAAGTCTACGATAAAGGAAGTAACAGAAAAAGGTCTTATAGGTGCTTTCACTGGAGGAATTAAGGGTACTGCTGGTGGTATAGAAGCAGCTATATTTTTTGGATATGTAATGGCACTAATATTTAATCCTAAAACAAAATCCTAAAGCTGGGGCTTTAGGATTTCTCTGTTTTATGCGATAATATATATTATTGATTTATATTTAGCAAGAATTGTGAATTCTTTAGAGGAGATATTAGTGTGATTAATTGGTATTTAAACACTTGGAGTAAAGTTGTTGAATTTTTAGAAAGTAATAGTGAAGAAGGTTTATCACCAAATGAAATAGATGAAAGAAGAAAAAAATGGGGAGAAAATAAAATAAGGATTCTTTATGATACAAAAGTTCTTAATACTTCTTTAAGGTATTTTTTGAATCGTTGGTTTTTGTTGCCTCTAATCTTGTTCTTATATGGGGTGTATATAGGTAGATATTTTTCTTCCATAATACTTATAATAGTTCCCCTAGCTGTTGTTTATTTTAAAATAAACAAATTACAGTTAAAGAAAAAAGAGCTTAAGGCACTTTCAGACATTAGTTATGGACAGGCGGTTGTAATAAGAGATGGATTTCCTTCAAGAATTAATTCGGAGGAATTAGTTATAGGAGACATTGTTGATATTAGACCAGGGGTTACGGTTCCGGCCGATATAAGATTAATAAAGTCTGAAAATCTTAAGGTTAATGAAAAAAGTTTAACTGGGGAAGATTTTATATCTGATAAGTATGAAACCAAGTTAGATTATGAGGTTTCAAATTTAGCAGAAATAAAAAACGTAGTATTTAAAGGAACAGTAACTGTTTCTGGAAGAGCAAAAGGAATAGTTGTATCTACAGGAAACTATACTCAACTTGGTAGAATTATGAACATGCTTACATCAACTAATATTAGAAAAGAAACCATTGATGAAAAAGCAGAGCTTTATTGGAACAAAACTTTATCATATAGTTTTTTAGTGGGAGCTGTTTTGTCCTTAACAGGAGTAATTATAAAAGGAGTAAACTATGAATTTATATATAATGTACTTCTAAGCTCATTATCTTTTGGCGGAATAATTATTTTTCTATTATTCTTTAGACATATAAAGAAGATAACCTTACAGAATGACGTACATATATTAAATCATTCTTGGTTTGACGTAGTTAATGATATAGAAATTTTATTTATAGATAAAACAGGGTCAATATCTAAAAATGAAATGCACGCAAAAAAGATATACACCGATGAAAAGCTGTACGATATAGATGATATTCATAAAGAAAACCTAAACTTTAATAGAATGATGGAGATAGGTCTTATAGCAAATAATGCAACCTATAATACTTCAGAGAATAAAGGAACAGGGGAAATACGTGAAATAGCATTGTTAAAACTTGCAGCTATAAAGAAGGTTTATAAAGGGAGTATTGATTCACAAAATAGAAGAATATTCGATATGCCCATGGACTTTAATAAAAGAATATACACATCTGTAAATAAGATGCCTAAAGGGTATAGAGCCAATGTAACAGGTAATGTAGACGAACTTTTAGATTATTGTACTTTTATAATGAAAGATGGCATAGAGGTAGAACTTTCAGAAGAAGATAAGATGATAATAAGAGAAAGAGACTATGAGTTATCTAAAGATGGATTAGTAACTATGGGAATAGGTTATAGAAGTTTTAACTATGAACCATCAGCTAAGGAAAATATAGAAAGTAACATGGTTTTTGTAGGGATAATTGGTCTTGAAAATCCTATTGTTGACGGAATAGAGGAACTTATTACTAGACTTAGAAAGGAAAAAATTCTTCCTATATTAATAACAGAAGATAATAAGATTGCAGCAACCACTGTAGCTAAAAAAGTTGGAATCATAGATGATGATTCAGAAGTTATTTCAGGAATTGAACTTCTTAATGCTACAAAAGAAGAAAAGATAGATGTACTTTCTAAAACTAGAGTATTCTCTAAAATTGCACCTGAACTTAAGAATTTTATTTTTACAATATTTAAAGAGGATAACTACAAAATCTCTTCAACAGGAGAGGAGATAGTGGATCTACCTTTACTTACATTATCAAACTTATCAATAGCAAAAGGCAAGGCTTCTTCTTTAGTAAAGAAGGTAGCTGATTTATATATAAAAGAAGATTGTTTAGAGAAGTTGATATATTTAAAAAACTTAAGTAGAACTATTAATCTATTAGTAGATAGAGGAATCGGTTTATATTGGATATTTATATTATCCCAAGGAATATCATTAAGTTTAGGATATATAATTTTTAATAGAATTTTATTAGATGAGTTTAGTTTGCTAATATTAAATGTAATCATATTGCCTTTAATAGTATTTTATTCAATAGTAAAAAATGAGATTAGAGAGTTAACACAAGAATCAATGGCAGTTAGAATAAGTATAGTTGTTTTTGTACTTTTAGTTGGCAGTTTTGTTATTGGAGATATGGAGTATAACTCTGTTATATTCCCACTAATTTCAGCTGCGACTATGTTTTTAGTCTCTTTGGAATATACTATTCCTAAAATTTTCATTAGAAAGTGAATTAACAGCACCTCCCAGGGTAAGAATTCTATAGGGAGGTGCTGTTTTTATGAAAAATGAACAAATATTATTAAAGAAACCTCTAGTAATTATATTTTTATCTATTTTATTAGGAAGTGTTTTATATTATCTAGGATTTAATGTGTATAGTTTGATTTTAGTTGGGTTATTTATTTCGAGTTTATATGTTTTTGGAGGAAGAAAAGAGATTTTACTTTTCTCATTTTTTATATTAATGAGTTTAGGTGTAAATCATTTATATTATAAAGTTCAAACTAAAGATATTAGCAATTTTAAAGTAAGGATAAGAGAGAGTTATTACAATGAATATCTAGCTACCTATAAGGGCAGAAAAATATATATTAAAGGAAGCAAGCTTAAGTTAGATAAGGGAAGAGAGTATGTCATAAATGGTTATTTTAAACCAGAAGTTGATAAAAATAAAGGAATAGTTGGTACCCTTGAAGGAAAGTATGTTTATGGAGAGAAAGAAGATGTAATAACTAAGTTATATGAATATAGAGAATATCTATATAACAGAATGAAGTCGGTTTTAAGCGAAGAAAATGCTGCTCTTGTTTCTGCAACATCCTTTGGATATGTGGATGGACTTACTTCAGAGCAAAAAGACTATATGAAGTATTATGGACTAATACACATAATTTCAGTATCAGGTTTTCATATGGCCCTTATATATAAGCTTTTAAACAAAATCTTTGACTATAGAATAACATTATTGATTTGTGTGGTTTATGCAGTTTTTACAGGAGCTTCAGCAGCTACTTTAAGATCTCTTTTTATGATTATTATATTAAAGCTTGGAGAAGCATTATATAAAAAGTATGACGCCTTATCAGCTCTTTGTTTTTCAGGTATAATTCTTTGTTTAATAAGTCCCTATAATGCATTAGATTTAGGATTTCAGCTATCATATTTAGCGACCTTAGGGATAGTACTATTTAATAATAAACTAGACAGATGTTTTTATAAATTTCCTAAGTACTTAAGAGAAGCGATGGCTATAAGTATATCTCCGCAGATTTTAACTTATCCAATCTTAGGAGTAACCATTGGATATTTTTCTTTAAATGTAGTAATAAGTAATATAATATTGATGCCCTTCTTTACACTTATAGTTATACTTGGAAATCTTCTGCTTCTATTAAGTGTTTGGGATAAACTATTTATAGTAACTTTAAAAGTTTGCGAGTTCATAAGTGTAATAATAGATGGACTAATAAATTTATTAAACCATGTTTCTATTCCTCTTATTCCATTAGAGCGAGAAGTAATGTTTTATTATATAATATGTTTTGGAAGCTTTATATTTGTTAAAAAAGGGATAAAGGCATTTAGAAAACTTCCTCTAGTTTTTTTAATTCCTGTTGCTATAAGCATTTACTCTCCTTTTCCAAAGGTAGATATAGATAAAAATAAGGAAATAAGAGTGAGTTATAGAGGAGAAATTTCTAAATATATAGTGGAAGATAATAAGATAAAAGAAAAGGATGCCTTAACTGGTATAAACAAAAGATACATAGATAAAATACCCTTAGCCAAAGGAGAAAGTTATATAATATTATCAAAAGGACTGCTTGGAATAAAGACTCCATCTAAAGAAATATATTGCTTTTCAATAAATCAAAATAATCCTAACTATGATATAATACAATTGAATAACAATGAGAGATTTTTAGTAGTTAAGAATAAAATTATAAGATTTTGATAGTTAAGGAGATATATAGAGTTGATAAAACTTCAAGAGTTAGAGAAACAGATAAAAGATGGCAAACTTAATAATTCTTATTTATTAGCTGGAACAGATGAAGCTTTAATGAAGAGTTTAATAGATAATATTACTGATAAAGTTCTTCCAAAGGATTTGAGAGATTTAAATTATATAAAACTAGATGGATTTAAAGTAAGTTATGAAGATATAGTTAATGCTTGTGAAACTCTGCCCTTTATGAGTGAAGTGAAGGTAGTTGTAATTTATAGAGCAAACTTCTTTAAAAGTCAGAAAGAGTTCTCTGAAAGTGAGTTTAAAAAGGTATTAGATTACTATAACAATACACCTTCTCACATAGTATTACTTTCTTATGTACTTTTAGATGATAAAAGAGATAAACCTCTTAAGCATAAAGGGATTTTAAATATAGATAAAAAAGCTACTGTAGTACATATAGATAGACAAAAAGAAGATAGATTAATAAGGGAAGCTGAAAATATATTTAAAACTTATAATAAAGAAATAGGAAAAGTAGAACTTAGATATTTTATAAATAAAGTTGAGAAAAACTTTGAAATAATAAGAAATGAAATAGGGAAGTTAGTTAACTACACAGAAGGTAGAGAAATAAAAAGAGAAGATATAGATGCACTTCTTCCTAGTAAAAGTGAAGAAGATATATTTGATTTAATAGACTTTATTTCAGATAAGAAACCTGAAAAAGCAATAGTTCTTATGAATGACTTAGTTTTTAAAGGTGAGAACTTAAACAAACTACTTACACTTATAGAAGGTCAGTTTAAGAAGTTATATGAAATCAAGTTTCAAGCAGAAAAAAACTTAAACCCGCAAGTTATTGCAGGGAACTTAAAGTTACATCCTTTTGTAGTTGAGAAACTAATAAAACAAGGAAAGAAGTTCTCTTTTAGACAACTTGAAGATTGTATGAGACTTTGTGTTGATACAGAAAAAAGAATGAAGAGTTTATCTACAAATGTACTTACTGAGATGGAGTTTCTACTTATATCTACAGTTAGAACATCATCAAGGTAGTAGTTTATAGTTGTCATTACTAGTTAATGGCAACTTTTTTAACTCTACCATGTAGAGTCAGAGTTTCTCAAACTTAGTTAAAGTTCTTCTAAGTTTATACAAGTAGTGTGACTTTCTGCAATCTTTAATAGAGTTTTTAGAAAGTTGTACAGACTTTAACAGAGTTTAGTTAAAGTTTGTAAGAGTTTTAACAAGTTGTAGATTTAACTTACTGAGTTTGTCAAAGTAACTTGTACTTTAACAAAAAAGCTTCATAAAAGTAAATTAACCGACCCAAACTAATTGGATCGGTTTATAAAATTAAGCCATAGCGTTTAATTTTGCAGCTAATCTTGATTTTTTTCTAGCAGCCATGTTTTTATGTACTACTCCTTTTGAAGTAGCCATATCTAAAGCTTTAACTGCACCAGCAAAAGTAACTTTTGCTTCATCAGCGTTGCTAGCAGCAACAGCAACTTCGAATTTTTTTATAGCTGTTTTTAAAGCTGATTTAATCATTCTATTTCTTAAAGTTTTAGTTTCAGCAACTTTAATTCTCTTTTGAGCTGATTTAATGTTTGCCATTCCTTTTCACCCCCTTCATTTTATTAGGGCCTCAGCACAGTTTTGGGGAAATCTGCGTTCGAGTTCACATTCAACAAACCATATTATAGCATTGAATATTTTTTTATTCAAGAAAAAAATTAAAATGCCACTAAAAATTATATGTAATATGAAATAATTTATCAATATATTGGGAAAATATAATATTACAATATATTTCTAGGAGGGTGTTTTAATGTTTAATGTACGTACGGATTTAGCTATTGAAGCTAGAGAGATTTATGCTAAAGAACATAAAAATAAAAGTGAAATAGATGGAGTAATAGTAAAGGAAGAAAATAAAAATAGAGTTAAGGTTACTAAGGTTGAGGTAACTAGTGAATCAGGAGCACAAAAAATAGGTAAACCAGTAGGAAACTATATAACAATAGATATGCCAGAGCTTACAAGTTATGATGGTGAAGTGATAGATGATATTTCAGAAGTTTTAGCAGATAACATCTCTGAGTTAGTAGATACTTCTAAAAGCAGTAGCACCTTAGTTGTAGGACTAGGAAACTGGAATGTAACTCCAGACTCTTTAGGACCTAAGGTTGCAGAAAAAATAATGATAACCAGACATTTAAAAACTATGATGCCTGATTCTATAGATGATGCGGTAAGATCAGTTTGTGCTATAGCTCCAGGAGTTTTAGGTACAACAGGAATTGAGACTGGAGAAATAATTAAATCCTTAGTAGATAAAATAAAACCATCTTTAGTTATTTGTATAGATGCATTAGCGTCAAGAAGACTTGAGAGGGTAAATAGAACTATACAACTTGGAGATACAGGAATTGCTCCAGGTGCTGGAGTTGGTAATCATAGAATGCAGATAAATAAAGAAAACTTAGGAGTGCCGGTTTTAGCTATAGGAGTACCTACAGTTGTTGATGCAGCAACTATAGCTAATGATACTATAGACTTACTTCTTGATGAAATGATAGAAAACTCCGATAAAGGTGGAGAATTTTATAGTATGCTTAAGACTATAGATAAAAAAGAAAAAAGCAAACTTATTAAGGAAGTTTTAAATCCTTATGTAGGAAGTTTGATGGTTACACCTAAAGATGTTGATACTATTATAGAAGCAGTGTCTAGAATAATATCAAACGGAATAAACTTAGCACTTCAACC
Source organism: Clostridium sp. UBA1652 (assembly GCF_002320975.1). NCBI lineage: Bacteria > Bacillati > Bacillota > Clostridia > Eubacteriales > Clostridiaceae > Clostridium > Clostridium sp. UBA1652. The sequence goes on along the minus strand of NZ_DCLI01000018.1, from coordinate 9,911 downwards.
AGATTTAGAAATTGAAGATATAAACAAGTTCATGAATTAATAAATAAAGTAATAAAAAATTAATAATAATTATGTAAATTCTCCCATATAAATTTATAGAGATAAAATTTAAGGGGGAATTTACTTTGGTATATAGAAAATTTGCTAATAAAAAAGGTAATAATATAGATATAAAAAAAATAGTATTAATTTTTTTGGCGGGAATTTTTTTAATTAGATTTGGATATGTTGCTCTTTCTACAAAGAAAGATAACTCTAAAGCATACATTTCACTACTCAATAAAGGATTGCCCTATGCAGAGGCTGTTAATTCTACTGACACCACAAATAACCTTTCTATAAAGGATATGCTCATAGAAACAGTTGGGTTAAGTAAACTAAGTTTATTTAGTCTTATAAAATCTGAAGTACCTTATTTTAATAACATCTCCACTCAAACAATAAGTCATGAAGATAATTCTATAGCAACCCTAAATCCTTTTGAATTAGATAATAATAGTCTTATAAAGTATACTCCAGAAGAGGCACCAGATCCAAATGCTGTTGCATCAAAAGCTTATGAGCCTAGTTTAAAACAAACTTTAGATATAAACAAACCGAGAGTATTAATTTATCACTCTCATACTATGGAATATTATAATCCTGCAACTAAGGAAACTGCCAATGAAAATGATAGTGTTGTTGGAGTGGGAAATGCTTTAGCAAAAGAGTTAGAACAAAACTATGGAATAGCAACATTACATGATAAAACTAATCACTCTGTATCCTATGATGACAGCTATAAAAGATCAGGAGAAACGCTACAAAAGTATTTAAATCAGTATAAAAACTTTGATATAATCATAGATCTTCATAGAGATGCTGTAAGTGGCAAAGTACTCACAGCAAATATAAATGGAGAAGAGCTTGCACCAATAATGTTTGTAACAGCAAAAAATAATCCTCATTATGCAGAAAATCAAGCTTTAACTGATAAACTAAATGGGTTATCAAGAAATCTATTTCCTGGACTTAGTAGAGGTATAACAACTTATACAAGAGGTAAAGACTCTTTTAACCAAAGTAAAAATCCTAATGTTATCTTAATAGAAGTTGGATTTAATACTAACACAAACACTCAGGCTCAAGCGAGTGCAAAATATATAGCTAGACTAATAGCAGAAGCCCTAAAGAAAAACTAGAAGTATAAAATTGGAAAAAATGAGCATCCTTATAGATAATATACCTAGGGGGTGCCTTTTTTGAAAAAATTAAAAATTTTAATACCTTTAGTAGTTTTTTTGGTTGTTACTTTTACAGGGGTAGTTAAAATAAATATGATTAATACTAAAGCACTAAGTGAAAGAACAACTGAAACTCAAGGGATGGATTTACAAAAAATAAAAGACGAGTTTGGAGAAGAGTTTTCTAGCTTTATTGTAGATAGCTCAAATATTAAAATACATCAAAGAAATAATAATAAATATTTACTTGAAATTAATGGAGATGACTATGAAGTTAGCGGAATCTTTAAGATTTTTAATAAAATAAATAATTCAATTGAGTACTTAAACAATCAAATAAGAAACTTATTTATGTAGAAGTTTCTTATGAAGCTTCATTAGATTCTTAAAAAAAGCTTAGAAGAAACTTAAGAGCATAGCAACATTGGCAAATTTTATTGACAGTTTTAAGGTTGTTTGTGTTATAATTTATCAGAACCTAAATTAAGTTCTATTTATGATTTATTTTTACACGGGGGTGAGTACTATTCTGAGAATTTTAATTCTTAAGAATAGATGATGATATGAATAAGAATAGAAGGCAGTACATTAGAAACTTTTCAATAGTTGCACATATAGACCACGGTAAGTCTACACTTGCAGACAGACTCTTAGAGCAAACCGGAACCTTGACTCAAAGAGAGATGGAAGAGCAAGTTTTAGATAACATGGAACTTGAGAAAGAAAGAGGAATAACAATAAAATCTCAAGCAGCTAGATTAATTTACAAAAGAGACAATGGTGAAGAATATATTTTAAATTTAATAGATACTCCAGGGCATGTAGACTTTAACTACGAGGTATCTAGAAGTTTAGCAGCTTGTGAAGGTGCTATTTTAGTTGTAGATGCTACTCAAGGAATACAAGCTCAGACTTTAGCAAACTGTTATTTAGCATTAGATAATAACCTAGAGATAGTTCCAGTAATAAATAAGGTAGATCTTCCGAGTGCTAGACCAGAGGAGATAAAAACGGAGATAGAAGATATAATAGGTATAGAAGCTCATGATGCACCTTTGATTTCTGCAAAAACAGGATTAAACATAAAAGATGTTTTAGAAGCTGTAGTTGAGAAAGTACCTGCACCAGAAGGAGATGAAGAAGCACCTTTAAGAGCACTTATATTTGATTCATATTATGATAGTTACAAAGGTGTTGTTTCTTACGTAAGAGTAAAAGACGGTATAGTTAAACCAGGAACTGAAATAAAATTAATGTCTACAAACAAGGTTTATGAAGTAACTGAGGTTGGAGTATTTACACCAGCATTTTTACCTATAGATCAATTAAGCGCTGGAGATGTTGGATACATAACAGCATCTATAAAAAATGTTAGAGATGCTAGAGTTGGTGATACCATAACAGAAAAAGGAAGAGAAACTAAAGAAGCACTTGCAGGTTATAAACCAGCGGTTCCTATGGTTTTCTCAGGTATATATCCAGTAGATGGTGCAAAGTATGGTGAACTTAGAGAAGCTTTAGAAAAATTGCAGATAAATGATGCTGCATTAAACTTTGAACCTGAAACTTCTATAGCATTAGGTTTTGGATTTAGATGTGGCTTCCTTGGATTATTACATATGGAGATAATTCAAGAAAGAATAGAAAGAGAGTTTAACTTAGATATCATAACTACAGCTCCATCAGTTATATATAAGGTTTATAAAACAGATGGAACAATGATAGAGTTGACAAACCCTACTAATCTTCCACCAATGACTGAGATAGATTATATGGAAGAGCCTATGGTTAAGGCATCTATAATAACTCCAACAGACTATACAGGAGCAGTTATGGAGCTTTGCCAAGAGAAGAGGGGAAGCTTTATAGATATGGAGTATCTTGAAGCTACTAGAGTAGTTATTCATTATGATATTCCACTAAATGAAATTGTTTATGACTTCTTTGATACTTTAAAATCAAGAACTAAAGGATATGCATCTTTAGACTACGAGTTAACTGGATATATACAAACTGAGTTAGTTAAGTTAGACATACTTCTAAATGGAGAGTCAGTAGATGCACTTTCAATGATAGTACCTAAGGAAAGATCATATGCTAGAGGAAAAGCTATAACAGAGAAACTTAAAGAAATAATACCAAGACAGATGTTTGAGATACCTATACAGGCATCAGTAGGTTCTAAAATCATAGCAAGAGAAACAGTTAAAGCTATGAGAAAAGATGTATTAGCTAAATGTTATGGTGGAGATATATCAAGAAAGAAGAAACTTTTAGAAAAGCAAAAAGAGGGAAAGAAGAGAATGAGACAGGTTGGATCTGTAGAAGTTCCACAAGAAGCATTTATGGCAGTTTTAAAAGTAGATTAGTTAATAAAGGGGATTGCAATTTAAATTGTGATGCCCTTTATTTAGTTGAGAATTGTTAGTTTATAGTGATGCATAAAGTTATTATTAAATCTCAACTCACAATTCTCAACTTTCCACTCTCAACTAATAAAGGAGGATTTTATGAAGAAGATATCATTATACATACATATACCTTTTTGTAAACAAAAGTGTAAGTACTGTGACTTTTCATCTTATAGTGGGAAAGAAGATGTTATGAGTGAGTATGTAGATGCTTTAAATATAGAAATTAATAGCACTTCAAAGGAGTATAGTTTTAATACTATATTTATAGGTGGTGGAACTCCGAGTTATTTACCTTATGAAGAGTTAGAGAAACTACTTAAGAATGTAAGTAGTTTAAACTTAGAGGAAGATGTAGAGTTTACAGTAGAGTGTAATCCAGGAACTTTAACTAGAGACAAGTTAGAACTTATGAAAAAGTACAAAGTTAACCGACTTAGCTTAGGTTTGCAGAGTTCAAATGAAAGTTTGCTTAAAAGTTTAGGAAGAATTCATAGTTTTACAGAGTTTAAAGAAAACTATGACTTAGTTAGACAAGTTGGGTTTAAAAACGTAAATGTTGATTTAATGTTTGGTTTACCTAGTCAAACTCTGAAAGACTTTGAAGAAACTCTAAGTTCAGTAGTTGAACTTAATCCAGAACATATATCAGCTTACTCTTTAATAGTAGAAGAAGGTACTCCATTTTACAAACTATATGAAAAAGGAAAACTTAAGCTACCATCTGAGGAAGAAGAAAGAGCCATGTATGAGTATGCAGTAGAGTATCTAGATTCTAAAGGATATAAACAATATGAAATATCTAATTTCTCAAAAGATGATAAAGAATGCAAACATAATTTGGTTTATTGGGAACTTGGAGAATATTTAGGATGTGGAGTAGCTGCTGCAGCACTACTCAATGAAACTAGAACTAAAAATTATGATAAAATTGAAGATTATATTTTGTCAGTAGAAAAAAATTCAAATGGTATTGAAGAAACTAATTATTTATCAAAAGAAGAACTTATGGAAGAGTTTATGTTTTTGGGACTTAGAAAAACATCAGGAGTAAGTGAAAAAGATTTTTTTGAAAGATTTAATGTATCTATGGAAAGCATTTATAAAGATGTAATTAATAATCACATAAAAAAAGGATTATTAAATAAAGATAATGGGAAAATATATTTAAATAAAGAAGGCATTCAACTAAGTAATTACGTTATGAGTGATTTTTTGTTAAGTTAATAATTAGGAAAATATAAACAATAGTAATATAGAGAAAATAGCAGAAATTTTAAGCAATATATAGATTATTTCTCTAAATTAAGTCATAGCATAGTTAATTAATATTTCTGTTTATTGACAAAAAAACTTATAAATAATATATTAAATACGTAGTCGTTAGCACTCGATGATAGTGAGTGCTAATAAAAGAGGTGATACTATGGCAATAGATGAAAGAAAAATTAAGATTCTACAAGCCATAATTAGTGATTTTATAAACACAGGAGAGCCAGTAGGATCTAGAACTTTAGCTAAGAAATACGAATTGGGAATAAGTTCTGCAACAATTAGAAATGAAATGGCAGACTTAGAGGAGTTAGGCTACTTGGAACAACCTCATACATCTGCCGGAAGAGTACCCTCTAGTAAAGGCTATAGACTTTATGTGGATAAACTTATGTCTTACGAGAAACTAAGTTTAGACGAAGAATTAATGATTAAAAAGTATATTATTGATACTGCTTTATTTGAGGTGGATAGTATACTAAAGCAAGTCTCTTCACTTTTATCTGAACTAACTAGATTAACTTGTGTGGTTAAGGCTCCATCAGTTAGAAAAAGTTCAATGAAATCTGCACAATTAATACCTATAGATATAATAAATATTCTATGTGTAATTGTTACTGATAGTGGAGTAGTTAAAAATAGGCTGCTTAAGATAAATAAACCTTTAAGTATAGAGACGGTAACAAAAATAAATAATATACTGAATGATAGGCTTGTTAATTTGAGTATAGAAGAAATTAACCTTGAAGTCATAAACAGGCTTACTCATGAATTAAAAGGGTTTGATGAAATATTAAATGGAGTTTTAGCTCTTTTATATGAAACATTAAAATCATCGGATTCTTCTGAGGTATTTATGGAAGGAACCACCAATATATTCAATTACTCTGAATATAACGATATTGATAGAGCTAAAGAGATTTTACAGCTTCTTTATAACAAGGATACTGTAAATCAATTAATAAGTACAGATCATGGAATATCAATAAAGATAGGTGATGAGAATTTCTTACCTCAAGCAAAAGACTGTAGTATTATTTCTGCTGAATACATTTTAGGAGAAACAGCTCTTGGAACAGTTGGATTAATTGGACCTAAGAGAATAAACTATTCTAAAGTTATTTCTATAATGGCAGAGGTAATGAAGGAGCTTAATAATGTTCTTAACAATCAGAGCTTAAAATAATACTAGAGAGAAGGGGTGTAAGGATTTTGGAAAAAGAGAATATTAACACTGAAGATTTAAAAAATGAAAACTTAGAAGGAGAGCAGATTACTGAAACAGAAGATACTTCTAAAGACGTAGAAGAAACTGCTGAAGAAGCAGAAGTTTTAGAAGATAAAGAATTTGAAGAAGTAATCTCTATTGAAGATGTGCTTAAAGGAAAAAATTCTAAATTAAAAGAAGAAAATACAAAACTTAATAACGAAGTTGAGGCATTAAAGGAAAGACTAGTAAGATTAAGTGCTGAGTATGAAAATTTTAGAAAAAGATCTCAAAAAGAAAAAGAAGGTATATACACTGATGCATGTTACGATGTAATAAAAGAAGTGCTTCCTACTCTTGATAACTTAGAGAGAGCAGTGGCAGTTGATGGATCGGTTGATGACCTTAAAAAAGGAATAGAAATGACTATAAGAGGTTTCAAAGGTTCTCTTGAGAAGTTAGGTGTTGAAGAAATAGATGCTTCAGGAGATTTTGATCCTAATCTTCATCAAGCTGTAATGCATGATCAAGATGAAAATTTTGGACCTAACAAGGTATCAGAAGTATTCCAAAAGGGATACAAAAAAGGTGAAAAAGTAATAAGATATTCAATGGTTAAAGTTGTAAACTAATTTAACTGAATTTAAGGAGGAAATTTAACATGGCAAAAGTAATAGGAATTGACTTAGGAACTACAAACTCATGCGTAGCAGTAATGGAAGGTGGAGATCCAGTTGTAATTGCAAACGCAGAAGGTGCAAGAACAACTCCTTCAGTAGTATCTTTTCAAGCAAATGGAGATAGATTAGTAGGTCAAGTAGCAAAGAGACAATCAATAACAAATCCAGATAAAACAATAATATCAATAAAGAGACATATGGGAACTAGCCATAAAACTAACATAGATGGCAAGGATTATACCCCACAAGAAATTTCAGCTATGGTTCTACAAAAAATTAAAGCTGATGCAGAAAGTTATTTAGGAGAAACTGTAACTCAAGCAGTTATAACTGTTCCAGCTTACTTTAATGACTCTCAAAGACAAGCAACAAAAGATGCTGGAAAGATAGCAGGATTAGAAGTATTAAGAATAATAAATGAACCAACAGCGGCAGCACTTGCTTATGGTTTAGATAAAATGGATACTAACCAAAAAATATTCGTATATGACTTAGGTGGCGGTACTTTCGACGTATCTATACTTGAACTTGGAGATGGAGTTTTCGAAGTTAAAGCTACTAACGGAGATACAAAACTAGGTGGAGATGACTTCGACCAAAAGATTATAGACTTTATAGCTGAAAGCTTTAGAGCTGAAAATGGTATAGATTTAAGAAACGATAAGATGGCACTTCAAAGATTAAAAGAAGCTGCAGAAAAAGCTAAGATAGAATTATCTTCATCAACTCAAACAATAATAAACTTACCATTTATAACAGCTGATGCTACAGGTCCAAAGCATATAGATTTAACATTAACTAGAGCTAAATTCAACGAATTAACTCATGACTTAGTTCAAAGAACTATAGAACCAATGAGAAAAGCACTAAATGATGCAGGTCTTAGCATAGGAGAAATAGATAAGGTATTACTTGTTGGAGGATCTACAAGAATACCAGCTGTTCAAGAAGCTGTTAAAAACTTTACTGGAAAAGATCCATCAAAGGGAGTTAACCCAGATGAATGTGTTGCTGTAGGAGCAGCTATTCAAGGTGGAGTATTAACAGGAGATGTTAAGGATGTATTATTACTAGATGTTACACCTTTAACTTTAGGAATAGAAACATTAGGTGGAGTTGCTACACCATTAATAGAAAGAAATACAACTATACCAACTAGAAAGAGCCAAGTGTTCTCAACAGCAGCTGATAGCCAAACTAGCGTTGAAATTCACGTAGTTCAAGGTGAAAGACAAATGGCACCTGACAATAAAACTTTAGGTAGATTTACTTTATCTGGAATAGCTCCAGCACCAAGAGGAATTCCTCAAATCGAAGTTACTTTTGATATAGATGCTAACGGAATCGTTAAGGTTTCTGCAACAGATAAAGGAACTGGTAAAGAAGCTAATATAACAATAACTGCATCAACTAACCTTTCAGATGATGAAATAGATAAGGCAGTAAAAGAAGCAGAAAAATTTGCAGAAGAAGATAAGAAGAGAAAAGATTCTATAGAAATAAAGAATAATGCAGAACAAGTAGTTTACCAAACAGAAAAGGCTTTAACTGATTTAGGAGATAAAGTATCAGCTGAAGATAAGAGTAAGATACAAGCTAAATTAGAAGAAGTTAAGAAAATCAAGGATGGAGAAGACTTAGAAGCTATAAAGAAAGCTACAGATGAGTTAACTCAAGAATTCTATGCTGTTTCTTCAAAGATTTATCAAGATGCTAATGCTCAAGGGCAAGGATTTGACCCAAACAACATGGGAGCAAACCAAGGAGCAGCTCAAGATGATAATGTTGTAGATGCTGATTTTAAGGTAGAAGACGATAAATAGTTGAAACCATAGTGATAAATAGCATATAATATTTTGATAGGGAAGGGAGAACTACTCTTCCCTTTTAATTAAGTTTAATAGGTGGTGGATTTATGGCGTCAAAGGATTTGTATGAAGTTTTAGGTCTTCAAAAAGGGGCCTCAGATGATGAAATTAAAAAAGCCTTTAGAAAGCTAGCAATTCAATATCACCCTGACAAAAATCAAGGAAATGCAGAAGCCGAGGAGAAATTTAAGGAAATAAATGAAGCATATCAAGTTTTAAGTGATCCTCAGAAAAAGGCTCAATATGATCAGTTTGGTACAACTGACGGATCAGGTGGATTTGGTCAAGGTGGTTTTGATTTCTCTGATATGGGAGGCTTTGGAGATATATTTGAAAGCTTCTTTGGAGGAGGCTTTGGGGGCGGTGGTGGCTCAAGAAGAAATGCCCCAAGGGAAGGTTCAGATCTTGAATATACTCTTCACTTAAGTTTTGAAGAAGCTATATTTGGAGTAGAAAAAGAAATTTCAATAACAAGAACAGAAAATTGTGAAACTTGCCATGGAACAGGAGCAAAAGCTGGAACTTCACCAAAGACTTGTTCTAAGTGTGGAGGCTCTGGCCAAGTAAGAGTTGAGAGAAGAACTCCACTAGGAAACTTTGTTAGTTCTTCAACTTGTGATGTTTGTGGTGGAACAGGTAAAGTAGTAGAAGCACCTTGTGATACTTGTAGAGGTAAAGGAAGAGTAAGAAAAAATAGAAAGATTAAAGTTAATATTCCTGCTGGAGTTGATACAGGAAATGTTATGCCTTTAAGGGGACAAGGAGACCATGGTGTAAATGGAGGTCCTCCAGGAGATTTATATGTTAAGATATCAGTAGCTCCATCAAAGACTTACACAAGAAAAGGCTTTGATTTATATATTGATGAACATATCTCTATGGCAAAAGCAGCACTAGGAGTAGATATTAAGGTTCCTACAATTGATGGTGAGGTTAAATATAGCATACCTTCAGGAACTCAATCTGGAACATTATTTAGACTTAAAGGTAAGGGTGTTCAAAGAGTTAACTCTTCAGCTCGTGGAGATCAATATGTTAAAGTTATAGTTGATATTCCAAAAGCTTTAAATGAAAAACAAAAAGAAGCATTAAGAATGTTTATGGAAGCTTCAGGGGAACTTCAAAATCAGGAAGTATCTCATGAAAAACATAAAGATTCAAAAAATAAAAAGAGCTTTATGGATAAAATATTCGGAGAATAAAAATAAAACCTAGTTTTATAGCTAGGTTTCAGAGTGTCGACAAAGTCG
>NZ_DCLI01000014.1:0-117072 GCF_002320975.1 Clostridium sp. UBA1652 | reverse complement strand
CCGGAGGTTTTCTAGACAATATAAAAAGACATCAAACCCTTTATTCATTCAGGTTTTGATGTCTTTTAGTTTTCTTAAAATATTAAAAAATCTATTAAATATTTAGCTTTTATATTTACCACCAAAAAGAGCTCCAGGTATTTTGTCCACATATTGCATCTACAGATAACCCTCTACTACTTTGATAATTAATTAAAGCACTATGAGTTTTAGGACCAAAAACTCCATCCATTATTCCAACATCATACCCCTTCAATATCAATAGATGTTGTAATAAGTATACTGGAATCCCACTAGTTATATAGTTATATCCTACATAGGTGTTTTTATAAACAGTATACCAAGTTCCTCTTAAATAAAATTCTATTCTATTTCCATTATCAAGAGCCCAGGCATTATTCAGATATGTAGAGTTGCTATTACTATACATCACTTCATTTGATTTATTTACAGCAGGGACATAAATAACATCATCTAAATTAACTGTTTTGCCTATGGATTTACAGTTTTCTTCATACATCTTACGAATATTTTCCGGAGCATTTCCATATGTATATTCAGTTAAATTCAACCCAAGTTCAGAATACTTTTCTGACTTATATTGTGAATTTAAAACAATTTGATTTTCGTTTTCATTTGTTACAGCTAAAGCTGTTGTTCCTGATAAAATACTTAATACTAAAGTTATCGTACATGTTTTTTTAAAAATCATTGAACCACCCCTTATAAATATTAGTATACAAAATAAGTAATTCAATATTAATATTTAAATACCTTCTTTTTTCTCCAAATATCATAATGTTTTTATTTCACATATGCCTATTAGTTTCATATATAAATAATGTGATTTATTTTATTGGAGGATAATATGAACACTAAAAAGTCCTTAAATCAAAATACAAAAGAAAACTTAGAATATATTGATTCACATACGCTTCCAGGACTAATGCATGAAACAGGATATCCTGAAGAGTATTATGAGCTTATGGGTAATTTTCTATTTATTAATCCAAATTATAAAAATATACCTATTAAACAACCTATAGATCCCGAAGTTATATCTAATACTAATAGACCCTATAATTCTGAGTTCCCTAGACCTTATTATAATCAGTTAGGATACCCCTACAATCCTTACTATCCTCATTATTATCCATACTATACCTACCCTATATATGGATTTAATCCGCTACCTTTGTTCTTACTTGGGTCTATTATAAGGTAATTTAAAAAGGGTAGCTTAAACTACCTTTTTCAATTTAAGCTACCTGTGTATATAAAATTAAGAATACATCTTAAATGTTAATTAATTAACTAATATTTCAAATAATTTTATCAAAAACACTTTCTTCTTATTAAGTTATTATACCTTTTTGTCCACCTTATTTAAGCATTTATAGTTCTTTAAAACCTACACACTCTTTTGTATTTTTTAAATATGCAATCTTATGTTCATGTCCTTGTTTGATTTCACTTTTTATAAAAACCTTGGTTTCATAAATTTTAAGACCATTCACATATATTATATTACTACCTCTCCCATTTCTAACTACATAAACAATACCGGTAGTGTACTCATAATCATTAGTTATTAATTTAGGTACATCTTTTACCCCTGGAATCATACCATCTTTTGTATAAAATATTAGCACACTAAAATACAATACAAACATAATTGAACAAAATATTGATTTTCTTTTTAATTTAACTATGCGTAGCTACTTAAGAACATATTTACCACCAGAGGATTTCTCTATTACACCATTAATTCCATTACTACTTTTAATAGAATATCGTTTTCCTTTAGAAAAGAAACCTGAAATATCCTCTAGCTCATAATCTTCACCAAAAATATTATTAGTTTTCAACTTACCTGTAAATGTTGTCTCTAATTCACCTAAATCATCATCAATAAACCCATCTTCACGATAAAGGTGTGTTTTCCCACCAACATTTTTGAAATAAAATTCCATAATACCCCTCCATAATTAATATATTTCTTTTTTACTCTTTATGATAATTTACCATTCTTATTATATTTTAACATGATATTCTTAGGACAAGAATATAGATTATAAATTAAAAGCCACAACTGTTGAACTTAATCCTAAAATTCTTTATTGAGTTTTCTAAATAAATATAATCATTTTACGTTTATGGTTAACAGCACTTTCATAGAATTAATTGTTGAATAAAAATACCGCATATTCTTTTTATTAAATAATACGGTATCATATGCTATCGTTTTTTAAGGATATGTATAAACTGCTATTCCTAACACTATCCATCCTAAAGAAGATGAGTAAGAAATATTATAAACTCTCCTAATCACTATCAACAGTAAACTATAACTTCTCTTTTGCTTATCTTAGCTTTCAATTTCACCTTACAATTCTATTGAGTTATACTTCGATTCTATATTTGTTGTTTTTTGCTAAAAAAAGCGATAGTATAAAAATTATTAATTGTACGGTAAAAATATTTATACGCTCTATTAATCCTAAAATAGGAATTGAGTTTGATATAACTATACCTGTGGAAGCTCCAGAAATTGTTATTATACATCCACATAGGATAATAAATGAACCCAATGTCCTGATATTTTCTATTTTTCTAAAGCCTATCCCAATAAAAAATGTTGAACCAATAGTAGTTATTACAACAATTGCAGTTACCATAATATGCATTAGGTTTTGAAATGTCATTTCCGCATTTATATCATCAAGAGGAAATAAAGAGTATCCCAAAAATGATGATATTTCCATTATTATTAATAATACCATTCCTATTTTAGAAGGTATATTTACATGCTTTTTTAAGCTTAAATATAAAGTAACAGCAAAAAATATTGCTAATACTCCATATATACCAGTAAAAATCCTAAGAAGTTCAGCATTTGGAGCTCCTTCTCCAGTTAAATCACTAATTGGCTGTTTTATAGAAGAATATTCACCCCATAAATTCGCCCCTAAAAATACATGTAAAATATATACCACGGAACTTAACATTCCACATATAGTTCCGATTTTTTGAACAAACTTTATTTTATAATTTGTCATGTTTAAGCAACCCTTAATTTTATAGTTATATTACTTAATTATACCATATAATAAACAACAAAAATATATTTTCAAAACCTCACTATTCACTTCTCAAAGAACATTAAAAAAGAATTTCTTGCTGCTTTTGTCTAAAATCCCATAGTTAATTGCTCATATGTTAAAGTGGCTAGATACTTTATCTTTTCATCTTTTTACTGAGTAATTAATTGCCTTTCATATGCATGATGATAAAGTTTATCTGCATAGTCATAGAAGTTAGCTGTATTTTCAGCCTGTTTACCCATATGGTTATTGAGATCAAATCAGCTTCTCTCTTACCTGTAGATGGATTAAACTTGTCTACTGCCAATGTTACTGTAGTTACAGCTATCTCATTACCTGGTGTAAACTTAAGCACCAATTTTTCTTATTTTGCTCCAATTTGCTGTATTTCTGGTTATATGGTTATCTGTATTTCTGGTTAACTGGTTATATGGTTATTAAACATAATATTTTACAAATTCTAATGAATGGCTCATATAGGGCATTCAAGCCTAATTCTATTAATTTCTAGTATAGACATCTATTTTTCGCTTAAACTATTGATGTACCATTTTCCTAAAAGTTTTCTTACTAATGTGCTGATACTTAATTCCAAAGCGTTGGTATCCTCATTATATGCTAATATATAAATTACCCTTCTTAGAATCATATTTGAAGATTAACCTCCTTCAGATATGATTCTTTTATGTTTTTAAGGTTTCTTCCAACTTATGAATATTTAACCTTACTTATTCTCACAATAACCATGAAAGGTGGCTATGCATATGAGGAAATTTACTAGTACTTTTTTAATTATTTTGCTCTTATTTTTAATTCCATATAAAGCTAACGCAGTTCCAAATTCGAATACTTTTAAAGAAGGGGTTTATAAAGTATCTGATTTTAATTTTTCAGAAGACAATCTTCACTATATTCAAAATATATCTGAAAAGGGCTCTCTCTTATTGCAGATTTATGATAAAGATCAGATTGCACAACAAGCTATACGCCTACCTCCTAAATCACAAAAATTTAATTTAATATCATTAAAACCAGAGCACAGAATAGTGATTATAGGTGATGGAGAAGCCTATATATCTTAAAAGATACTAATAAGCATCTTTAAAATTGCTTTAATATTTGCTATTTTAGAATCGTATTTGTTGAAGTAAATCTAGTCACAGTATAAAATGATATAGTTTCTCCAACTAGTGTTACTGGCATTACAGATGCTACTGGTGTTGCTGAAAATAATAGATTACTTTATTGAGTATGTTAGATAGAAGTATGGAAAGGGGAATAAAAGATAAAGGTGTCCGTGACAGATACCTTATTTTCTTATGTACATATTTACTATCTTTTTTTAACCTGGTATTAATTAACTATCTCAAAGGTAAATACGACTGGATTTATCATATTTTCGATGAGTGGAGATACGTCAACTGACTTAATCTTCAATTTTATTCCTAATGCCTTTTGATATTCGTACAAACGCCCACCTGCACATCTTTCAAAATATGTTTCAATGGATTTTGGAAACTGAAACGTTCCTTTTGGTGCATGCTTATAGTATCCATGGTTACAAGCAAAAGTGACTGTAATTGTATTATCCTCATTTAAAACAGCTGTTCTTCTAAATTTATTTGTAAATAATCTCAATCTCTCGCCAAGAGGTTTGTCAGCATATTCAAGTGCGAATGCTTTTCTCTCTTTATCTTCCCCAGTACCCCTACAACTTCCATTTTGTTCACATAAGCGGAATCGCTGCTCTTTAGAGAGATGTTCTTCCATAGCTATCATAAACTTTTCTTCACATTCGTCTCCCTTATATATTTGAACAATCTCCTCAAACAAAGGCACTATATCGACTGGAATTTCATTTTTACTCATCCTCATACTTTTCATCATACTTTTCATTTTCAGTACCACCCTCCCTTTTAATACCCATTTCACAATAAAATTAGTATACCATATCCCCTATTTATTTTCTATACATTACATATTATCCAGTAAATGTTACTATATACTTTTTCTATCTTTTCAAACTGGTATGAGTTTAGGGGGATACTTGCTACTTTACTCTTACAACAAGGTACTCATCCAAATATAGTTAGTGAGCGTTTAGCCCATGCAAATATCAGTATGACTTTAGATATTTACTCTCATGTTCTTCCTAATATGCAGCTTGAAGCTGTACGTAAACTTGAAGATATTTTTGACTAAATTTTTTACTTAGACCACAAATTGGCCACAAGCCCATATTTCCCACAAAAACATAAACCCTGCAAACTCTCATGTTTACAGGGTTTTAATCTTATTTTGGTCTGAGTAGCGGGACTTGACCCGAGACCCCAAGAACCTCTAAAGACATAAAATTATAAAATACTAAAAGCCATCAAAGCCTTTATTTATCTAGGTTTGTGAATATTTATTACTTTTCTAAAAACACTAAAAAAAGCTATAAATTATTAAGTTGTGGCACCTTTTTGTCCACCTTATTTAAGCACTTATAGTTCTTCAAATCCTACGCACTCTTTTGTATTTTTTAAGTACGCAATCTTATACTTATGCCCTTGTTTTATTTTACCTTTTATAAAGATTTTAGATTCATAAATTTCTACATCGTTTATATAAATTATATTACTAGTTTTTTCACTTTGAACCTTATTGACTATTCCAGTAGCGTATTCGTAGTCATTAGTAATTAATTTAGGAACATCTTTTACTGCAGGAATTATAATAACTTTTATACAAAATATTAATACACTAAAATAAAATATAAACACAATTGAACAGAATATAGATGTACTTATTAAACGCAATTTAGATTTAGATGGAGAATATGTATATAAATAGCCTATTGAAGAATCATTATTTCTAAAGTCTCTAAAATTCTTCTTTGCTAAATGAAGCATAAATAATAGTACTACCATCATAGGTATTAATGCTCCTATTAGCATAAAAGTATGCATTGTTGCAATATATTTCAAATTAAACGCTATTTTACTCACCTCACCAAAGATATTACTTTTCAATTACTACTATTCTTAAATTTATTCTTTTAAAATAACTAAAATTTCTATTATTAATTGTGTTTAAATCACTAAGCTTATTTTAATATATTACTACTATATTTTCTATATAGATATTTAGTTTCTTATAACTAAAAAGCCACAACCAAGGAAACTAATCCTTAGTTGTGGCAATAATCTTATAATCTGCATATATTATAGTAGTAGAATTTTTCTCAGTTAATTTTGCAGTGTTACTAGTTACCAAGAAGTCATTTTTGCTTAAAAAATTTTTTTTGCTCCTGTATCTTAATTGATACAGGGGCTTTCTATTATATTCATAAAATATCACTTTAGTTCCTTTTCCAATATTGTTTTTGCATTTGTTTATAAACATGTATATGTAGAAATAAATATATTCAAGGTATCTTCATATCTAATGTTGTAGTATGTAAGCATAATATTTATATATTTTATGTTTGTGGTGGCTACATCATTATTTTACAACATCTCAGGCAACTCTCTTCTCTCCTGATTAAACTCTTCATCTGATACTATTCCCATATCTTTAAGCTCTTCAAGACCTTTTATTCGTTTTGGAATATCTTCAACTACCTGTTCTATATTATATTTCACTAGAACTTTCGCTGTCAATCAGGAACATAACAGCTTTTCCTGCAGCTTTAACAATTTGCTTTTTATATGATAATTCAACCTCAAGAACTCTGGTGTTTGAAAATATTTCCATTACCCTTACTGCTAATTGAGACTTAAATGCTCTATATGTAACTATTTCTTCCTTGTCTATCTGTTCAAAACCTTCTCCTAATATACTACTTGCATGAAATATTCTATTTGTAGTTATAACAAATATTCCTTGCTTTTTATTTTCTAAATTTAATTGAATAGGTACAAAATTCTCATCTCGTTTTATTTCTGATATCCCTCCGCTACCTGGATATATAAATAAAACTTTTTCATCAGGTGTTAGGTACTCCTCAGCACATTTATAATTACTCTCAAATCCAAGAGTAGGTAATTTCAAGTTTTCAATTAAATCCTCAATATCTTTTCTCATAACTCTCCCCCTTAAAATATGTATAACTATAATAGTGCATTTTTACTTGAATAATTTTACAGTTGAATAACCAAACAGATTCCTAAGCTATTTTTAATAACTCAAAAACTTTTTCAATAGGCGTACCGCTTGCGGCAGCTTCATAAATATATAATACTTTAGACTTCTCTAAATCTTTCTTGGCAGCTTTATATCCACGGTTGAAGTGATAATTTTCATTAGAATATAATTTGCAATAGGTATAGCCTATTAGCACTATTCCTAAATATCTATTGATACTCTTTTCACTTCTTACTTGATATCCATCTAAGCCTAGATGAGATTTACAATCTCTAAAGAATGGCTCAATCGCCCATCGGTCAGTATATTGCGTTAAAATATCCAAAGGCTTTAAAGAATTATCTAAAGAGATGAATGTTTTTAATGAACCATCCTTTTGAAAAGATTCTTTAGGATAACTTAGGATAATAGAAATATTTTTTCTATCCTTTAAATCGCCAACATAGTTGTGAATATAGTATTCTTTATCTTTAACGGTGACAAGGTCAAAGTCATCTATATTTAATGTTGTAGCGAATTTATGAAGTTTAATTCCTAATCTCTTATGGTCTTTTGGATAAATAACTCTGTTAGTTTTTAAAGCTCCTATATAGCTGTAACCAGCTTTCAAGGAACTATTAAAAATAGCTTTACAACTGTACCAACTATCACATAAAACATAACCTTTAATTTCAGGTTTAGGAAGTTTTGCAATTAAATTTTGGGTTAACTCTATTTTGCTCATAGATTGTTTATCATAAATATCTATTGAGTATGGGAGAACTAAACCGTCACACGATAGTAGTGAAACTAATATTTGATGTCCATATACGGTGTTACCTTTTAAATGTGAATTGTGAAATGAACACTTTTCAATTGGTTTCTTAGCCTTTGACGAGGGCTTTGTTTTCTCAGAAATAGTATCATCAATAATGAAGTATATGGGCTTTTTAGTTTCTCTCGATTTACTCCAAATAAGTTCTATCACTAATGATTGTAGTGATTTAATCAAAAGTTTTTCATCCCAAGTACCATTTGATAAAAATCTAGTAATACTTGTTCTATGCCTTGGCGAAGTAAGCTCCGCTATGTCGGATACTTTTCCATTGTAGCCTTTTAATATCATAGCATTCATAACACTTTCTAAGTGCTTTAGTTGTGGTTTGGTTAGATATAAATCAAAATTTAATTGCTTAAAAAATTTGTATATTGATAGTTCGTTTGATATAATTGTGTTCTGAAACATTTATGTATAGCTCCTTGCTGTAGTTGTTGTGTGCAAACTCAATTATAACAGGGATTTATCATAAATGTTTTTTGTTTTATTCACTTGTAAAATTATTCAAGTGTTTTTGCACTATTATAGGTATAAATAAAATATACCATATTATAGTAAGTTTTTGTATAGAGCATGATTAGATTATCCATAATGCGGTTAGGTAAGAAATATGAGTGATTGCACCTTCTTTGGAATATTATCTGCTTTATTGTACTAGTTTTCTTGGCAATATTAGATATCATTATACTGATAATTGCTTTTATACAAATATTTTTAGACTTATTAGCTGTATAAAAGTATTCATAAAAAAGACTCCTATTGAGGAGTCTTTTTTATGCTTAGTTTATTATTCTTCTTGCTGCATAAAAGTTCCATATACTAGATATCTTCACAAAATCACCTGTCTGAGGAGCATGAATCATTTGCCCATTTCCTATATATATGCCTACATGAGTAGTACTCGTAAACACTAAATCTCCTGGTTGTAGATTTGAATAACTTACTGATACTCCATCGTTAAGTTGCGTAAATGTTGTTCTAGATATGTTTATACCTACTTGCTTGTACACATATCGTGTTAATCCTGAGCAATCAAATGTATTAGGTCCAGTCGCTCCGTAAACATATGTTTTTCCTAAGTGTCTATATGCTTCATTTACAACGTCTTGTCCTAAAGGATCAGGATTACCTTTAGTAAGTGAAATTTGTATTGCTTCTATTCCTCTAGATTCTCCTGTAGTTCCTGCTATTTGTCCTCCACTCTTCCATTCTTGCCATCCCTTGTACTGAAGATAAACTCTATATCTTAAATTATATCCAACTGCGTCTTTCCCACTTGCATCTTTCGCTGCTATAGAAATGGCTTCCATTCTTAAATTCTGACCTGAAATTCCAGCAATCATACCATCTTTGACTACTGGCATCCATCCATAGTTTTCAACATGTGCTTGATATTCAAGTTTAACATTAGGATCGTTAGTATGAATAGCGATTGCTTCCATTCTCAACCCTTCTCCTGGTCTTCCAGCTACATCACCATATCCTTTTACAGGTATCCACCCTAAGTTCTGCATATGAGCTTGATATTCAATGTGTATAGTTTCCGCTGCTTGTACCACTTCTGTCTTAGCCACTATAAATGATATTAATAATGCTGGTACAAAAATAAGTAACTTTAATAATTTTTTCATAATCCATCCCCCTTTTAATTAATTGTGTTCTTCTTTTTAAGTGTATCATTTATTATGTAAAGTTTGTAAATTTATGCATAAAAGTTCAATATTTTGTAATTATCGTTAAATAAAAAGAAAAAAAGCCACAACCAAGGAAATTAATCCTCAGTTGTGGCAATAATCTTTTAATCTGCATATATTATATAGAAGGTTAACGTAAGGGTTCTATCCATAACCCATATTTTCTTTAGCATATATTTGCTCCTGTATCTTAATTGATGCAGGAGCTTTTTATTATAAAAGTAAATATTGAACTCTTTTTAAATTCCAACAATTATTTTCAATATTTCATTAATTCAACATTTCCTGCTTCTATATTTTTATCTTTGCTCACTGATAAAGTAAACTTCTTAGATTCATTGGGAGCAAGTCCCTCTTCACCTACCGCGTAAGTCCAATCTGTGTCGATAACACTTCCATTTTTGTCTTTAAATAGTCCTTTAACTTTAATAAATTCTACTTTTTTAGAACTAACATTTGTAACCGTTCCAGTTATTTGTGAGTAAATAGAGTTAGATGTTAGTACTACTTCTTTAAATTGTATAGGATTAATTTCATTATATTTCTTAATATTTATACTTGCTGACAAATCACTAGCAGCTGCCTTTATTTCCTTGTCTTTATCACTTGATTTTAATAGTTTATCAACTTTATAGCTAGACATATTGAAATAAGTTGATAAATACTTTAAGTACTCTTGTTGAATATCTGTAAAGTTACGATTGTCTGTTAACTTGTACTTTTTAGCCAACTCTAAATTATTCACATTATATTCGTAACCTTGCAGTAAACGTCTTAAATTTGTCTCTGCATCTCCATTCTCAATATTAGCTTTTGCATATCCTAAATCAGAGTAGCATTTTCCCATAAATTTAATTTTTTTAAATTCTTTTGCATCACTTGGTGATAAAGGCAATAATTTACTTATTTGATCAGCTGCATAAGAATAATTCTTAGAATCATATGCGGACTTAGATAGAGTAAAATGTTTATTATAACTTTGTATGTACATAAATATGCATACTAATATTAACCCAACTAGTGTCAATATTATTTTTTTATTTTTATACCACTTCTTTGTTTTTATATTTTCTTTAGTGGTATCTTTTAAATTTTCTGTGACATTTGATGTATTTTTAGTTTCTTCATCTTTAGTTTTTAGTAATTCGTTACCACAATTGCTACAAAACTTATTTTCTTCTGAAATTTCTTTTCCACATTTATTACAATTCATATACCCACCCCTAAATATTTAATTAAAGTTATTAAGCATCTAAAATAACAAATACAATTTTAACATTTTTATTCTCATAATCCAATGTATCCCATGTGTTTTTTTATAATTACATAATTATTATTAGGATATTTCAAAACCAAATTTATCTTTTCTTTATAGCTCTGCATTAAATTCTTTATCTATTTTATTAAAACCTTAGCCTTCATACTTCAGATGACCATATAATTCTTAAATTAAAATAAATCTCTTATAATCCCAAAAGTTTTCTCCAAGTATTTTGTCCAACTATTCCATCTGCTGATAATCCTCTTGATGCTTGGAAAGCTATTACTGCTGCTCTAGTCTTTTCTCCAAACATTCCATCTATAGCTCCACAGTTAAAGCCTAATGTATTTAGCTTTTCTTGTAATAGTCTGGTTATATTCCCACTAGCACCTATCTTTAACATTGGGCATCCTGATAATGTTATTGATCCAGGTGTATTGTCTACAACTTGATTAGAAAACCCTTGAGTATTGCATTCAGTTTGTAATCTAGCAACCCATCCACCAGTATCTATTTCTTGTATCGGTTGATCTACATCCTTTTGTTTGTCACATATATAAATTCCTTCTGTAAAGTTATTTAAGTCAACATTCCCATTGATTCCATGCACATTCCCACTAGAAGTGTATTGATGCCCTACCACATTAGAAAAACCTGTTTCCATTGGGGTACTAACTCCATAGTGTGCTATCCAAGCTTTATATCCTTTAATTCTGTTATCTAAATTATCTCTTCCAAAATAACCCCCTGTATAGATCATGCAATCTATTCCTGAAAGCTCTTTAAATTTATTTAAGAACTCCAGGCATCTATCAGTTATTTGTGTTGCACTTCTATTTTGGTTATTTGTTTCTATATCTAAGCAAGGTAATATTTCATATTGCTTATCTTTTATAGCATTATAAAAAGCTACCGCCTGTTCTGAAGGTGACGTACTTTCACTCATGAAGTGATAAAACCCTACTGGAAAACCTACCTCTTTAGCTTTTTGATAATGTGATTCTAGTAATGGATCTTTATAGGTTACTCCTTCAGTAGCTTTCATAATTACTACTTGAACAGAGTTTTTAAGTGCGTTAAAATCCGCACTTGGTTGGTGATTTGATATGTCTATACCTTTTATCATTTTACATTCCTCCGATTATTTTAATAATTTAAAAGGAGCCATAAGGCCCCATGTTTTACTCTGATTTATTAATTTGCTTAACTAATTGATTAGTATAAACTGCTGCACCAACCACAAGTACACCTTGTACAATTGATTGAACTGTGTAACCTAACATAGATATAGATGCAATAACACCTATAGGTAATAACACTATTGGGATATATTTATCAGATATCCTTTCAGTTCCTTTTAAAACCATTCCTAAAACATAAAGTGCTGGTACTAAGATTAAAGCATTTTCAGTTATAAATTTTGTAAATTCCATTTTTACATCTCTCCTTTTATTTAAAAATATTGTGTTGCACTGCATAAAAAAAGAAAGCTACAAAGCTTCCTACTAATAAACCTATGAACCATTTTAGAATTGAGGTTAATGCCCCTATTTGCTTGCACAAATTCTTGATTTCTGTTTTAAGTTCTATACTATCCTTATCTAACGAGTCTAGTCTTTCCCCATGCTTATTGATTCTCCTTTCATGCTCATCTAGCTTTTCTGTAATTCTTTTATGTCTCTCTAGACATAGTTCTTCATTCATATTACACCTCACTTCATTATTTAAAATATAACAAGAGAGTTGATTTATTCAACACTCTTAAATTCTTTTAATAATTGTATATACTTGCGTGTTTAAATTTGATATATTACTATTGAATATGTTAATTTTAGGGGGACAGTTATGAAAATATCACAGTTAAAAAATAAACCATTTATCATTTTAGGTATTATTTTGATACTTATAATGTTATCAACTCCATTGGGTGTATACGCATACAACACTCATAATTATAATAAATTTACAATACTCGGCGATAACTCGCTAGCCTCAGATGAATTTGATCAAGCTATAGATAATTATAGTTCCGCATTAAAGTATAATAAAAAAAATGAAAGTACTATTAATGATAAAATTGATTTAACGAAACAACTTAAAGAATCAAAACAAAATTATACTGAAGCTCTAGCATTATTTGATGAGAATAAGTACTTAGAAGCTGCTGATATATTTAAGAAAATTCCTGAAGCCGACTCAAAATATTATAATACAGCAAAAGATAAGATAGATGAATGTATTAGCCAATACATTAAAGAAAACTTTAATAAAGCAAAATCTTATGCTGCCATTAACAAATATGATTCTGCTATATCTCTTCTTGAGAATATATTGAAAATTGAAGCAACTAACACTGAAGCATTATCATTAAAAGAAATTTATACAAAAGAATTTCAAAATACAAAGCAACTTAAAGAAAGCACTGTAAATAGTTCCTCACAGTTAGCTTCAAATGTAAGTCAAAATACAAATAAACCATCAAATGTAAGCAATGATAAAAATAGCTCGTCAAGCACGAACAACATAAAAAATAATTCATCAAATATAAATGCTACGGCTGCAAATAATAGTCCAGTTGATAATGTACAATCACCATCTAATAACACAAGTCCAACTAATAACACAAGTCCATCTAATGCACAAAAAGATACTTATCCTATTATAGTAAAAAACCCTGGTCCTCACCCTGGAACTATGTACACTGGTAGCAAATTACCACCAGATATTGATATTCCATATAAATCTCTTTTTCATGAGGATAATTTGGGTTACATGACTGTGACTGTGGGAAGATATCCAACTTGGAGCAACGAGGTCTTTGAAAGCTGGGACTTGGAAATATTTCTGTTTGATAATCAACTATTCTTTAAAAGGAAAGATCACAATATGAGCCCTATATATCCATCTAATTATTATGTAACTGTTAAAAATAGAGAGACTTCAGAAATTTTATTTAAATATATTCCAGAATAAATATTTGAGATATAATATCTGAATTCAAATTTAGATATTATATCTCTTCTTCTATTCATTTATATTCATATGATTAGAAACTTTATTCTCTAACTGCTCTATAATATCTTTCATTTCCTGATCTACTGCAACAAAACTTCTTTTAGTATTAGATTTAACTATTGTTCCATTTCCATCTACCTCGGAATAACTATAAGTTATCCTTTTTCCTTCCGCTGTAGTGACTATCGCCACACCAGTTAACATTAACATCTTTACACCTCCAATAATTCGTTTGCTAAGTCTCCATAAAGTTCTTCATCTATATCGGAACTTACCAGTGATTTTAATTCATCTTCTATACTTTCAACTCCATACTCTTCTACAAATTTTTGTTCTAACCTTACATGTTCAAATCCTGCTCTTTTAGCTTTTAACTCCCATGAGAACTCAGTTCCTATTTCACCTTTTACAATAAAGTAGTTAGCATATCTTTGTATCCTTCTAATTACACCTTGATAAACTTGTGTAAATACATGATATTCAATATTTACATTTATGCACTCTCCAAAGATTTCATCTGTACTTATTACACATTCCCCATACTCATTTATCTTTCCAAAGCCTAAATCTCCTAAATAGCTCTCTGTAGTTTCATATGCATATAGTAGCCTTTTTCCATAATTTTGAGTATCCTGAATACAGTTCTTAGATCCACTTACATATAAATTTTGAGTACTTATTTGTTTACCGCTAGTTATAGATATTGTGCCAGTACTCCCTAACGCTCCGTTATCTACTGTTAAAACTCCATACATGTTATTATCAGTTCCCTGATAAGATAACTGAAGAAACTTATTCCTCCAGGCTCCAAATACCATTCCTCTTTGACTTCCATTATCTACAATCTTACCTGCAAATACTTCTCCACAAACAGCATTGCTATCATAGTCATAGAAATACATAGTTCTCTTACTAAGTCTCATTGCCATATTACCAGTAGAATCATCATAGGTTGTGAAGTCTCCACGAATGGTTAAATTACCGCTTGTATCACCACTTAACACTTGTGTTCCTGCTTTATTTAGTATGCTTATAGCTCCATTTCTTACAGTTAATCCTGCATCTGAAACATCTACACTTATATTGCTTGCCTCGTTAGGGTTAGGACTATATGCAGTAGCATTATCCCCTTCTTCTATTTTTACATTATCTATTGCAAGCCAAGCCTCTGAGGCGATAAAGCCAAATCTCAATTTCATAGTTGTATCGGTAGTCGCGGTATATTTTACAACCATTCTATGCCACTTCTGATCTGCGATATAACTACTACTCCATAACGCTACTGCATTACTTCCTATCCACATATAACTACTTTGTCCGCTTACTGCTCCTGCACATACATAATCGTAAGACACTATATATGTTTGTCCTACCCTTATATTCATTGTCATATTAGTATCAACGTAAGCATCTCCAAACCTTCCAAAACAATTCATATACAGCATTTTCTTAGAGTTATTAGGCAATACCCCATGAGCATCTGAAACTATAGACCAAGTACTTACTGGACCACTTGTTAATGTAACTGTAGAATATCCCAACTCAAAACTTGAATCTCTAAGTAAGTTAGTTCCGCCTATTTGTCCCACTGCTATTTTTATTGAACTAATATTTTGAGTAATAAGAGTTCCAAAGTCTGATTGATTGACTTTTAGTGTAATACTATTGCTTAACTGCGTTATAGATGATTCAGTATTGGTTACTCTAGTAGTTAAGCTACTTACATTAGAATTAGTAGTATTTAATGCACTTTGGTTAGCTTTAGCTGCTAAATCACTTGTGTAAGCCGTTGAGCTTCTAACTGTACTTACTATAGAACTATCTGTTATCTTTAATTCAGCTGCACTTACTCTATTAGTTAAAGAATTTATTGAGCCATCTAAGCTACTCATTTTTGTATTATAAGTACTTGTTTCTACTTTTAAAGCTATACTATTAGATAGCTGTGTTATTGTAGATTCTGCTGTACTTATTCTAGTTACTGCACCATCTATTTGATTTTGTGTGTCTTCTAGTGCAGGACTCCAATCTGTAACCTTATCACCGATTTCAACTTTAATACCAGTAACCCAAGCCGTTCCGCTTAACGCACCTTCTACATTAAATCGTAGTGAAGTCTTTAAAGAATCATAATCTTTATTAGCTGAATAATCATAAGTGAACGTTACTTTCTTCCAGTCTGAAGTGCCTACATATGTTCCTAGTGTTAGATAACTTGTGCCTGTTGTACTCCCTGTTGATGAATTTTTCATAGATACAGCATGTTTAAATACATTAAATACGTTCCATGTATTAGTACCTTGAACCACATTACTATATTTTACCCATGCACTAAAAGTTATTTTTCTATATAACCTATTGCTATAGTCTGGTTCTATATCAAATATCATAGAAGTACCATTATTTATTCTGTAACATCCTGTCTGCCCTGTTATATGATTATTTCCTAAACTTTCAATTGCTGAATATCCACTAGTCTTAGAGTTAATCCAAAGATTCCTTCCACCAATTTGAACTGCATTAATGGAATTATCTATCTCAATCTGCGTTACTTTACTTACTATCTGACCTTGTAGCACACTTATACTAGATTCAGCAGTAGAAACTCTTGTAGTCAATGCTGTTACATTACCATTCGTAGTGTTTAAAGCTACTTGACTTGCTTTAGAACTTACAGCACTATCATTACTGGTTTTATAGCTATTGAAATCACTCGTATTAACCTTTAGAGTTATCGAGTTATTTAAACTTGTTATATTACTCTCTGCACTTGTTACCCTGGTACCTAAAGATGTAACCGAACTTTGTACACTTGAAACAGTAGAGCTTATACTGTCTGTAGTCAATTTAATCTCTGCTTTAGCTGTAGCTATTTGCTTATCTGTATAGCTTGCAACATCTTCATTTGCTGGTATCCAATCAGTTATTTTATCTCCTGTCTCGACTTTAACTGCATCCACATAAAAAGTTATTGATTTAGCTGTACCATTCAGTAAACAAATCCTATGAGACGTTTCTCCAGCTATAAATGAAATATTTACTTTAGTCCAAGTATTGGAAACAAAAGATGTTCTAACATTAGAAGTTACCGAATTCCAATTAGATATATTATAAATAGCTAGATTTAGAGCATCATCTGTTGTACATTTAACCCATAAAGAAACTGTGTATTTTTGACCGATCGTTAAGTTTGAACACCTAATAGAAACACCACTAGCATTACTTGAAACACTTGAAATAACCTTCAAACTTTTGCTACCTACATAACTTGTTTCTGTTACAACACTTCTCGAACCACTATTAACTGATTCAGTTACTATTGTTCCTAATTCAAAACTACTGTCTTGCAATAAATTTCTAATCCCTATACTCACATTATTTATAGCTGTAGTAATATCCG
This sequence comes from Clostridium sp. UBA1652, assembly GCF_002320975.1. Classification (NCBI taxonomy): domain Bacteria; kingdom Bacillati; phylum Bacillota; class Clostridia; order Eubacteriales; family Clostridiaceae; genus Clostridium; species Clostridium sp. UBA1652. The sequence continues at coordinate 99,653 of NZ_DCLI01000014.1, read as the reverse complement.
CCTGCTCCACCTTTAAACTTATTTGATTCTGAAGAACAGATATAGAACTTTCTGCTGTGCTCACTCTAGTGGTTAAGCTGCTAACATTCCCATTAGTAGTATTAAGTGCTGATTGATTAGCCTTACTATTTAAACTATTAGTAACTGTACCTTGATAAGTAGTAAAGTCAGAAGTGCTAACTTTTAAACTAATAGCGCTATTTAAAGCTGTAATTGAGGTTTCTGTAGAACTTATCCTGGTACCTAAGCTATCCTCTAAAGTATCTATATCCTGTTGCCATATCTTAGCCTGTATCTGCCCCTGGATAGTTGAAATAGAAGTTCCTTGGCTTGTGACTGTACTAGCTGTAGTTGTTACTGTTGATTTCAAACTATTAAAAGCAACTTCTAATGTTTGATTTTCAGTATCTAATTTTACTTTAGATGCAAGTAATAATGTTGTAGCTCCATTTATCCTGGTAACTAAACTTTCTTTCTCTATCTTAGTTGCATTGATATTAGCTGTATCTGAAACCATATCATCACGAATAATTTTAGCTTTAATTCCTGAAGCTTTTAGTCCAGTAGCATCAAACATTAAGTTTCCTGAACTATCCCATACATACATGTTATAGTCATTAGATTCATCTTTACCTATCTGAACTCTAACTCTTGTATTATCCTTTATTTGAATAGTATTGTCTGAGATAAGCATATTTCCGCTAGATGATTGAATACTAACTAAATTAGTATTTATCTTTCCAGCGTTTATTTTGTCAGCACTTAAACTTATAATTTTAGCACTTGCAATAGATCCATCTGCAATTAGCGTAGTACCTGCAGTTATTAAATTAGCTTTCATATTATCAGCAGTTAAGTTTCCTGCTAGGAGTGTATCTATAACTCCAGCTCTACTTTCCAATGTTGCTATTTTAGCATTAGCAGCGTTTAACTGACTTATTGTTGCGCTGCCTGATTCTAAAATTGCTATTCTTCCTGTAGCTGCATTTATGTTATCTGCATTTATATTTACTGCATTAACTGTACCTGCCAAAACAGTATTTATTGTTGCTACATCAGCCTCTACTAATCTTATTTTAGCTGTTTCAGCCTTTAAATTAACAATATCAGCATCATTAATGTGAGCATAATCAATAAAAGCTTTATTTATAATAGCAACCTCTGTAACCATCCTATTTAACTTTTTCGAAGTATCTCCAGAACTAGAAAAAGAGTTTTTATTCTTATTCTCTCCCTTAGCTCCTATCTCAGCTGTAAGTCCACCAGTATAATTAAACTTCTGAGCTAAGACTGGATGCTTTCTAACAACTCCTTTAACATCAGTAATAGTTATTACATCTCCAACATCTAAAGATAAATCTCCTTGCCATTTCATGCTATAGCCAAGATAATTAAAGCCATTTAACTTAGTATAAATATCCTGGAGAATGTTATTTGTAATCCAAGGATTTTCAAATCCTAATTCCATAGAATTAGTGCCTAAAGATCCTTTAGATAGTTCCTCTTCACCAACTTTACAAGTAACTTTTCCAACCTTATATTTAACTTCTTCTCTTTTATAATTTATATAGTTGCTACCAACTATTGATAAAGATACATCTGTAGGTGTTACTATAGTAAACTTTCCATCCCTAGTTATAACAGCATTACCGCCGCATATACTAGCTACATATCCCACTATTTCTCTACAAGTAAAGCCTTCCAATTTCTTAACTGTGTAAGTTGGAAGGCTTCCTGTAAATTGTACTCCTGTTTTAGCTGCTAGTTCATTAACTACTTGTTGTAATGTTGGATTATCTCCTAAGCTACTAAAATAAGCACTTTCAAATTTTATCATGTTATCAAAGGCTGTTATCTTTGTTGTATAATCAGTCTTTTCTATATCATCAATATTAAATAGTCCCATAGGAATATATTCTATTGTAGAACCAATCTTAAGTCCTATTTCAACTTTAATTTGACTTGTAGAATAAATTGTATCTCCAGAGTTTATTAAGGTTAAATCTAAGGTTTTAGATACTGTAGTTCCTATCATAAAGCCATCACTAGGTTGAATATTACCATCAATGACAACATTAACTATGTCAGAGTTATTATAAATTCTATCTCCTATAGTAATCTTACATTCAAAGGATCTACTTGGCTTCTTAATTTCAGTCTTATATGCTGTGCTTGTACTATACATAAGTCTACCTCCTTTCTAAAAAATAGATTAGAGATTATTCCTCAATCATGTACTCAACTGCAGCTAGTATTGAAGCAGAAATATTACAAGAACAATTAAAAAGATCATCAAGTTTTATTACATGTATATCTATTTCATTTTCAATAGCACTTAGCTCTTTTGTATCCTTATTCCAATCCTCTAAGAATCCCTCTTGGATATTCATAGTTCCATTTTCATCTATCTTAGGTTTTCCATCAGTATCTTTTATAGCATACTTTTGTATTAACTTTTGCCTTTCAGCATTGTACACCTTAAGCTCTTTTTCTATTTTATTTATATTTTTTGCTATAGCATAGCTGACCTTTACAGGTAACTCCATTACAGATAGTTGTGATAATGCATTAGCGCTATTTACTATAGTTTCATTACTTAACTTCATTTTCAGTACCTCCTACAAATCCGTCTTCAATCTTAAATACTTCTTCCTCAAACTTCTCCATGTCTTCTCTTACAGCAACTTTATTAGTTGTATATATCTCCTGGTTAACTATCGTTTTAACTATATTTGCATTGCTGTTTCCATCGGTAGAAATAGTCGCAGTCATAACCACAACTTGACTTCCATTTATCACGCTTTGACCTGTTACTGTTATACTCTTACTTACATTTAACATTATTCATCATCCTTTCTATTTCTCAATAAAATTCATAGCTAGACCTTTCCACTTAACCTCTTTAGTTGTTTTATCATAAGAATATGCAGCAGCTTTTCTTGGGCCTACATACATAGTTTTAGTTACCTCTCCCAACTCTGGATCTGGATATGTGACTGTAAAGTAAACCTCTTTTACTGCTTTTAATAAATTCATCATTTCCGTATATGTTAGTGGCGGCCACTCTAGCATTAACTTTCTTTTCACAGCAACCCTATCTCTGATCATTTCACCATTGCCATTTCTATTAGTTTCTCCATCTATATCTTCTACATCTGTTTCATATTTTGAAGGAGTAGCAATATCTACTCCATTAACTTTTATCATGTTATTGCTACCCCCTTATGATGGTATTAATGTTATACCACCACTTCTTTGCATCTTTTTAAGCTGATTTAAAGCGACCTTCCCAATTACTGATCCATCTATCATTATAGTTAAATCTCCACCCTTTTGATCTGTTCTACTACCTAATGCATCACTTATTGCTCTAAATGTTTGTTCATATATTTTACTCTCAGGAGAAACTATTTCACCTTCCCTTGTGTTATCACCAATTACAGCTAGTCTAGGATCATTTGCTCCTACGTATCCTCCATTAGCTAGATAAGGAATGTTAGGTAAACTTACACCGAAGTGTTTTCCTCCTCCTGCCCATGATGGAACCCAATCAGGAACATCAAAGGATATTTTGTTTATTCCTCTAATAGCACCATTTATAAGTCCTATTACAGCATTTAAAGGAGATTTAGCTATATCTCCAAGAGCTCCAAATATACCTCTGAAAATATCTCTTACCCCTTGCCAAGCTCTGCTCCAATTTCCAGTAAACACACCTGCAATGAAGTCTATAATTCCTCCAAATATTGTTTTGATATCACCTACGATATTTTTAATACTTGTGGCCACACCTTCAAAGGTACCAAGGAATACACTTACTAAAAATGCTATGAAAGGTTTTAATGCATAATTCCATAAAAACATTATTATGTCTATCACTGTTTGTATTGCTGGTTTCCAAGCATAATAGATATCTATAACAGCTTGTATTTCTTTTATGAAAATATCAGCAAGAAAATCTATAAGTGGTTCAAGTACGTTTTTCCATAGAATTTTTGCAACTTCAATAACAGCACTAAATGCCATTACAAAAACATCTTTCAAAATTGCTGCTAAAGGCTCTATTACCATGTGCCAAATATCAAGAAGTGCAGCACCTAAAGGAACTAATGCATTATTCCAAAAGTCCAGTACTACCTCTTTTAATTTTTCAAATACTGGAGATAAAAATTCTCCTATGGCTCTACCTACTTCATTTACCTTATTTCTAAAGTTTTCATTACTTGCATATAGCACACCAAAGGCAACTACTAATGCAACTATAGCTCCAATAACTCCAGTTGTAACTAATACCGTTGTTGATAGACCTGCTATTAACTCAGTAATTGCAACTATAATCGTAGTTATCCATTTAGATACCTGTAATACTATTGCCATAGCTTTAAAGCCTGCAACTAGTCCAAGTATCACACTAATCATTCCAGTCATAGCTCCTGGACTATCAGATATCTTATTAATAAAATTAACTATCCAATCTAAGAGTGGATTCAATCCCTTTGAAATGCTTGGGAATATAGATATAACCCAATTAATTATTGGTAGAATAAAGTTATTGTATATAGACAATGCTAACTTCCCTAAAGCTATTCCTAACCGACCAATATTCTGTAGAAATGCTTGCACTGGTGGAGTTGCTAACATGTCAAAGAAGCTTCTTAGCGTTGTTTTGCTCTTTTCTACCGCTTCTCTAAATTCCTCCATTGCTCCATTTCCATCTCTTGCCCAAGCTTCTTTAAATGGATTAAATATTGTTCCTAATACTGCTTTCATCCTATTTGCTAACTCATCTGTTTTTTTTTGAACATCAGAAATATCTATATTAGGTGAAACTATTTGTGGTATCTTACTTGAACTATCATCACCAGAATTCTTATCGTTATTAAGAAGATTAATTTCATCAAACCCTGCCAATGCACCTTTTGTTTCTTTTCCAGCTTTTTTAGCAGCATCCCCATAGGCTCCCATAGCTGTTTTAGCTTGTATCAATCCTTTAGCTGCATTCTGCGATTGTCCAAATGTTTTCCCAAAGATTGAACTGATAAAACTTGCTATATATGCAGTTGCTGTACTTAATGCACTCATGAGAGTATTTATAGCAGGTAAGATAGCTTGATATATTGGCATAAATGCAGTATATAAGTTACTTTTAATTTGAGCCAAGGAATTAGAAAATTGATTATTGGTAACTAGTGATTGTCCTAAAAATGTTGTCAATGCAGTAATACCTCTCATTATTAGTGGCAATATAACCATCCATGTTAAAAACTGTCTTGCTATCATTGCTACTCCATTACTCATTTTATTTATGTTCTTATTAGAATTCCCTAAACCATTAAGCCCTTTATTTATCTCTTTTATCTTTTCACTAAGCCGTCCAGCCCTTGTTGTTGCACTCTGAGATGAATTATTTAACGAGTTATATTTTGAGTTTAAAGAATTTAATTTTCCCTTAGCAACATCTGCTGAAGCACTCAATTTATTTATCCTTGTCTCAACTTTTAATATCTCTTCCCTAACTTTAGCTGTGTTAATACTTGATGGCTTTTGCTCTTTTGCTTTCAATTCCTGCAGCTTAGTATACAAATCAATCTGCTCTTGTATTAAAGCAGGATCTGCTACATTGGTTTTACTTGTACTACCTAGTATACTGTTTATCTCGGCATACCTGGCTCTTAGTCTATCTGCTTCTCCAGTATTACCTGCTAACTGTCCTTGAAGTTGAGCCAATTTATCTTTTTGTATATCTATCTGAGCATTGGTTAATCTTATCTTTTCAGCTAAATTATCCATCTGATTTTTTACAGCTTGAGTTCCTGGGTTTATGCTGCTTGTGGCTTTGTTTATTTTATTAGTTACATTTACTGCTTCTTGGCCAACATTCTTAAACTTTTCTTTTATTCCACTTAATTGAGCTGTGGCTTCTTTTGTTTTCACAGAAATAAGTACTTTTAACTCTTCTAATTCCACTAACTAACCCCCTTTCTGTTTGAATTATGGAAGTTAGCAAAATCAAGCATTCTTTGTTTGTGAATTATGGCTTCTTGATTAATTTTCTGATTCTCGAACTCCTCATACTCTTCTTTATATAGATCCTTATAAACCTCTATAAGGGGAACTGGTTGACTGTCTTTAGATAGGATTGCAGCAACATTTATTCCTATACATTCAGCTAATTTATAATCCATAAAGGCTCTATTTTTTGCATCTCTTAAAATCCTTTTTTGATATGCTGAAATGGAATCCTGTATTTCTTTTAATGTTAATTCCCAAAAAGAAAGCACTGGAATTTCACACTCCAATGCTATTGGTAATAATTCATCAAACATCTTAATTAGGCTTAAATTGCTTTCAGCTCCTCTTTGTTCTTGTCCCCCTCCTTCAGAGCATCCTTCTTGAAAAAACCACTCACCTCAAACACATCTATTAGCTCTTCCAGTAAGTCTGTCACAGTTCCTCCATTTTCTATATACTCATCATATAGATCATAAGTTTTGTCTGTATTATAACCATGTTCCAATGCTTGTAATGAAGCGTGTAGAACTGAAATCATAAATGTTACAGAAGGTACTTTTCCACTTTGACATTCTATTAGTTTATTTAAAGGAGATTCTCCTATGCTGCTCTCTAAAGCAACACAATCTCTCCCTCTTAATCTTAGTTTTAGTTCTTTATCTCCTACCTTAAATGTTTTAAATAACATCTATTTCACCATCCTTTCTTTAAATTCTTTATTAAGATCCTGATGTTGGATCTACTACATCTATATCAGATTGAAGCGCTAAAGTTAGCGTAAATTCAATGGCAGCATTTACTCCACCGCCTCCAAGCTTCACACTGCATTGCGCTTTAAATATAAACTTCGTGCCATCTGGATATTTCTGTTGAAAGAAAATCAACTTTTTTTCATCTGCCAATTTTCTCAGGATTCTATAACTTGAACTAGCACTGCCATTTTCATAATTGAATTTATAAGCTAAATCTCCATAGTCACCAATACCATATTCATATTTCTTATTCTTTGATGCTAAATCAGTAACATCTACCTTTTCAGGATCAGCACCCATCTCAGGTACTTCTTTAAGTCCCGCTAAGTTTGTATAAGTTGTGGCTGTCTCTGTTTCTTTATATGCAAGCTCAATACCATTAGCTAACATCTTCATCACCCTTTCTTTTTAAGGGTTATAAACCCTCATATTATTTACATCAATTATTCCTTCAAACCTCATCACCTTGTGTTTTAATTGATTAGGTTCTGGAGTATCAATGCATTGTATTCTTTTTAATCCTAAAGAAGAAAGTACCCCATCAACTGCGACTGCAATATCAGAAGTACTCCCATTATTCCATATATCTATTTTGTATCTTATATAAGCTAATTGCTCTTTATCATCTGTTTTGGTATGGGTTTTATTATCCTCTTCAATGTATTGAATTATAGGGAAAGTAGCCCAATCTGAAGGGTAAGAATCATTAATATTTTCAACTATCTTCTTTAACTCAGTTCTAATTAAAGGCTTTATATTTATCATTCTTTTGCTACCCTCCTTATAGTTTCATTTAGATCCTTTTTAATATTATCAACTATTTTTTCTTTGTTGTTTTTAAGTGCTGGGTATAGATAAGGTTGTGCCATTTGTCCCTCAATCCATCTATACCCAACATCAGGAATATTAACAAGCCATTTATCTTGTTTGTAGCTTAAAGCTCCTGGATATTTATCTTCAACAGGTGTAGTTTCTCCAGTCTTTCCAGTTCCAAATTCAACATATGCTGCATGATCACTATTAGTACTTACAGTTCCAGTAACTCCTTCATCCGTTACTTCAACTTTATCAGTTATGCTCTTTTTTAAATCTCCAATATCTACTGAAACTAAGTCTTGAGCATCACCTTTAACCATTTTAGTTTCTTTTTTAACTGAGTTAACTGTAACATCTTCTAAATTAACACCTAAGGAATCTAGTTTTTTTAATATACTATCAAATCCACTAACATTAATACTACTTATACTCATAATAACTTCTCCAATTCAATAACAAGGTGAGAATATCTTTTTATGCTAATGATTTTATAATCAGGTTTACTTTCTTTAGGTACATAGACACATATTCCATCACCTTCAGCCATAACTTCATTTTCATCATAAAGCATGTTAAGTATATAGTTTAATCTCTCTCCGTATATTTCTGCTTGTAGCTTCCCACTTGCAGGAGCTATATTAGCTTTTATTGGAATTGGTTCCTCTAAGTATCCTGGATACTTGCCACCTTCATTATCTTCTATTACTGTTTTTCTTTTTAAGTAGTAAGGTTTCTTATTCTTTATTCGCATTAGTAACACCTACTATTTTTAATCTTCTAAAAGCATTTAAGCGTGATTTAATCCCCTCTGGTATTTCTGTAATATAGCTAACAGATACTCCATTTTCACTTCTAGAAGCTTCTCCTTCAGAGCCTTGTCTATTATAATAAGTAATGGCTAGTTCCCTTTGTAAACCCTCCATTTTATCTAATAAAATATCTCTATTACAGTAGTCTAATATTTCAGCTGCTGCATCCTCTAAAAGCATATTTAATAGATCATCTTTGCTTGTATCATTTTTATCTATCCCTAATCTTATCTTAAGTTTTTCTAATTGAGTCATATAATCACCTCCAAGACTAAAAGGAAGGGATTACTCCACTTCCTCTATCATCTTAATTAACTCATCCTTCTTTATTTTAGAAGGTATTTGAAGACCCTTTTCAATAGCTATTTTCTTTAATTCATCCATTGTTAAAGTATCTAAACCAACTTCTTGATTTTCATTTACTAATGTAGTGTCTTCACCTACATATTCATTACTTAAATCAGTAGACTGCTGCTTTTCTTCTACTAATTTAAATCCTTCATCAATTAATACCTTAGCAATGTGTTCGTCATCAGTTATTCGCTCCACATTTAAGCGAATTAGTTTATGAACCACTCTTAGTCTCCTTTATGTTTGCAAATATTGAATTAGCAGCATTATCTTTTACCCATATATCATGATATCTTCTATAATCCATAGCCCATGCATTAGCATCTTGATAAGTTTCAGGATCAAATATTCTCATATTATCCTGCTTAGTTACAGCTATAGGAGTTGTTCTTGGTACAATTATAAAGTTAACATCCTTTGCAGTAGATCCTTTAACATATCCCCCTTGAGTTTGTCCTGCTGTTTTGCCATCAAATAAAGTAATTGCTGTATACAATCTATTTTGTGGTGTCTTTATTATAGGACATCCATCTAAAACTGGAACTTCAGTATCTATCCCACCTTGAGAGAATGTTGTATTAGATATTTTTCCAGCCATAGCTAGTTCAAATTCAGTTGCTACATCATAATTAGCATGAATAACTAACTGTCCATTATATCCATTTTCTCTAATAACTTTTATTGCATATTTTAGTTTTGCAAGCACTGTATCTTTCGCAGGAGTATAACCATACTCCACATTCTTATCTTGCGCTATTCCCATTGCAGTTGCTGCTAACAGAGATAATCTATAGGCATCTATCTCTGGAGTAACCTTAGTTCTTTGAAACTCACCCATGATAGTTGATGCAGTTACTACAAATCCAGTTTCATCTACATCATTTGCATCAATAACAAACTTTCTTCCTCTATCTTGAGTCATTTCTTTAGTTTGGTATGAAAAACTTACGTCTCCATCTGCAAATCCTGAATTACCCGCTCTTCCGTAGTTTCCTAATCCATCCATAGATAATTTAGGTATCTTAACTTCCTTTCCTCCAGTGTACTTAACTTGTCCAGCATTAGCATCCATCCAGCCTGTTAACATCTCTTGTAATGCTATTTTGTCTAATTCCTTTTGAAATAATGATGCATACTGCATAGTATTTGCCATTTTTACATTCCTTCTTTCTTATAAATATTTTTATTGTCCTCTCATGGCCCTTGCTATTTGAGCTTCAAGTGTATTTTCATTTCCTAAACCAGCCTTTGGAGGTTTACCACCTCTTAACTTATCATTAACAGCTTTCTCTACCGCTTGTTGCCAAGAGCCTTGAGCTTTAACCCAAGCCTTTTCAATTGCTTCAATTGATTTTTGACAAGATTCAGCACTTTCATAATGAAGCACTTCCACTAGTTCTATTGGTAGGTTTTTATCAGCTAAGGTTTCAGCTGAAGTAATCTTTAGTTCTCTAGTTGTGATTTCCTTTTCTCTTTTAGCTAAATTATCATTTAACTCAGCTACTCTTTTTTCTTCTGCATCCTTAGCCTTTTGAGCTTCATATTTAGCCTTTTCATTAGCTGTCATAGCTGCTAACTTTTCAGCTTCTGTTTTTGCTTCTTCTAGCTTTTGATTGTATTCTGTTTCCCATTTTGTCTTAGCAGTTTCAAGGGCCTTAGATACTCTCTTATCAAACTCACTTTGATATTTCTTATCTTTTAATACATCATCAAAGGTTTGCTCACTACCATCTTTACCATCACCAGCTCCATTTTCCCCTTCGCCAGTACCAGTTGAAGTATCACCTTCACCTGTTCCTGCTGCTCCAGCTCCTCCATCACCAGTATCAGGTGCCATAAATCTCCTTGAATAAGGATTACTTAAGACTCCAAAAAGTTGTAGATTCATAATTAATTTTCTTCTTTTCATAACTTCCTCCTTACCCCTAATGTTCAATGCCCACTAGGTTTAATTATTTTTAAACAGTTTATATCGTCTTATTTAGGACAAAAGAAAAAAGCCTTAAAAGTAAGACTTTACATCATAGTTTCTCTTATAATAACCAACATAAAATATGTCGCTAAACATTGATTTACCGACACAAATTAATAATTATGATACTTTTCAAATTGTTTTTATAAGATTTTCTGCATAAAAATAAAAAATACACAATCAAATTGCATATTTATTCTAATTGTTATTGAATAATATTCATCTATGGAACTAATTTTATATTCTTACGCTTTTTCTGTTCTTCATTTATAGCTTTTATCAGTTCCTTACCATCTATACTTATAGATACCTCACTAGTCTTTTTCATTTCTTCTAGTTCTCTCTTCATGCCTTCAGTAACTTCTTCTAAGCTGTCATTTTGTTTTTTAACATGATAATTTACATAGATGTCATATACACTTGAAGCAATAACTATTACAGCAGCAATATTAAGTAAAATCACTTATTTCTCACCTCCTTGGAATATCATCATTCATAATCAAGTACTCCCCTATTTTTGAGCGTAATAAAAGCACCTACATAAGTAAGTGCTTTTATTTCTTGCGTTTGTAAATTTCATCTTTATCAAATGAAAGTTTTTTTTCTAATTCAATATAAAATAAATAAACATTAGTTATTTATAGTACTTGTTTATTCTTCTGGTATAAAATTTCATCATATAATTTATACAACTTTAATCCTAAATCATTGACAGTATCCTTATTGTTCATTCCATTCGATGCTATCTCATCATTAATTAATAATTGAATTTCTTTCACATTAGAATCGTTTATATTAAATTCTACTATTGATTCATCATCTTTAATGTTATTATCTATATACTCATCTATGCCATGTATACTCTTAAGCAATTTAAATAGGTTTTTGTTTAATTTAAGTTTCATATTCTCACTTCCCTACCTATTGTTGATTAGTATTTACTTTTATTCTTGCCCATACTTTCCGATAACAAACTTATCATACCATTCTTTATAATTCATGTTGCCAGGTATTATATAAGTTTTTCCTGTCACTGGATCTCTAGCTCTTCTCTTCAGTCTTTCTATATTTTCAAAATAGGCTCTTGTGGTACTTCTGCAATATGGATGTAATGGAGGAAGATTTACACCAACTTTAGCCTTATCAACTTTTATTATCTTTCCGTCCATTTCTCTACATACATCAGATGTTCTTAAGTCTAAGGTTGCTACATATATGTATCTTTCTATGCCTAATTCTTTATAGCTTTCTAGTTCAGCTGCATTTACAATATAAGTAGTTTCAGTTCTTATTAATCTTTCTGCTGCAAACTTACCATAGTCGGTTAATTCCCTTAGTTCAGCTGCCATTCTCATTGAACTCTTACCAGCCATAAGTCCACTAGTTATTACCTCTTCTAACTTCTCCACTAATACATCTGTATTATGCCATATACGCTTAGAGTAATGTTTGCCACTCCATTTGTTCTTTAGTATCTCTTGAATTGTTTGTACAGGCATTTGAGCAACATTAAAGCCTACTCCTATACCTTTCTGAATATCAAATATATTCCTATGATATGACTTATTTGCGGTATCTGTATATAGTTGAGTACTTGTATTAATCTCAACATCAGCTGCTAATTTTGTATTAATATAAATGCTTTCTTTAATTGCTTCAAGTCTTGTTATTCTTGCTTTATAGGCTTTAGCATTAAGTTGAGACATTAAATACTTCTTTAGATCCTCATCCTGGATTCCTTTAATTTTTAATCTAATAGAATCTAATTCTTTTTGAGAAACTCTAGTATTCAACAACTCCATAGCTTCAGATTGAGTTAAGCCACCATCTAATACAAACTTATTAAATATCTTCTCTATATCCTTATTTATATCTTTAATAGCCTTATCATAAGCAAGGTTAATTTTATATATAGTTTCATCGGATGATTTATGATATTCAGCCATTCTTTCATTAGCTCTATTTTCCCAATAGGTATTACTCTTCATCTACCTCACCATCTTTTTTGATATCTTTAAAGTCATATGATCCAAAAGACTTTTGATGTTGCTCAATCTTTTTCTCATTCTCTTTATCAAGGTTTTCTCTTTCCTTATCTACATCAAGCTCTTCATCAAACCTTTTAACCCTAGTTTCCCAACTTATAAATCCATCTGTCATTTGAGCTATCCTAGCAAGTAATTCATCATCTACTGGTAAGCTACGTTTCATAGTGATATCTATATTGTTAGAATCTATATTTTTAGCTTTAATATTCTCTATATTACTCATAAGCTTTAACCTTTGTCTTAATCCTTTCTTAAAGTATCTTTCCTTTATTTTACCTAACTGCTCAAAGGCTAGAAGCTTGTACTTCATAGCTACACCACTTGCATTGCCTACAAAGTTTTCATCAGTTAGACAAGGAACTTTTGAAAACTCGTGAATATCATCCTTAAGACTTTTCTTTAAAACTTCTATTTCTGTTTCATTAAGATTTTTAACTAACCACTTGGCATCTCCACCTGGATCAAGTTCTAAAATTTTAAGTTCTTTTAATAATTTCCCTGTTTTAATCTTTTCTTCTTCATCATCACCTAAAGTTGCTCCTATAACAGCCAAAAGAGCATCAACCATCTGTTCTTTATCATTTACTCTATCTGATTGTAAAAGGTTATATGCATCAATTAGCGTTATTACTCCTTCAAAGTCACCTTTGCTTTTCTTATTATTTTGATACTCTATAAATGGTATCTCTCCAAAATAATGTTCATTTAAATCAATTTCCTTTGGAGTTTTGCTACTTAAATCTTGAAAGAAGTAATAATATATTTCTGTATCAGTATATATGTGAACATCGTACCCTGTTTTCTTATCATCAATATCCTTTTTCTCAAAATAAGTTACTGCAAACATAGGTTTATGCTTTACTGTACTATCTACTACTAAAAATCCATTGAATGGACTTACTACAGCTAGATCTGGATATGGTACTTCATCATCATTCATATATAAAAGCTCATTACCTAATCCAAAAATACTAATATCTATTGCTAACTCATTATTGTGTGAATCTTCATCTATGTCTGTAAATATATCATTCAATGCTTCTGAATCATCTCCAGAGTAACTTATTGGAGTTCCAAACACATACCCCACTCCCATATCAGTTATATACTCAGCATGATTGCAAATTAATTTATTATTAGGTAGTGAATTACTTGATAATGTTCTTCTTTTAATATCATGTTCACCATCATAATAATCATTTAGTTTCTTATATCTAGTAATTAAATCTTGATGATTATCCAAACATTTAACCAATAACTCTATAGGAACAGAACCATCTCCATTCAAAAGCTCTCTGTCTTTTATAATTGCCATTTTATCACCTCCAAAAAAAAAAGACCCCAAACACGAAGTCTTTTTATCTTTCTATTTAATTTTCAGAAATTTTTTAAGGCTCAATTCATTAACTATATCATTATTATTCTTTATAACATCTTCTCTTCCTTTTGAATAATCATATACTTTTGCTCTATAGAAATAATCTGGACTCATTTGTATGCCAGTCATGTCATATTTAAGTTGACACGAAAGTAATATCATGTAATAAGTTGTTTTAGTTTCAGCTTTAGGATCGTCAATCAATTTATGAATGTCTTCTTGCATAGATGCAACTATTTTTATAGAATCTTTTGCTCCATAAGCCAATATTTTATCGATTATTTCATATATTTTATCACTATAATCTTTTGAATTTCGATATAAAAGTTCAATTACATCTATTATTTCTAATGGTAAACTCGATAATTCATTAAGATATATATTAGTTTTCTTTTTATCAGTTTCTCTTTTTATGTCGCTACGTGTAAGAAAATATGTAATTACAAATCCTATTATTGTTACAAATGCAGGAACTGCAATTTTAACTATTTCCATAAATACATTAGTTTGTTGAACCACATTCCCAGATGCCCCCATAATAATCACTCCTCATTCAATTTTTGTATATTATATCATATAATTACATATTCTTCATATCACCTCAATCCTATTTTTGATTTACTACTAACCTTAATCTTCTTACTATTTATTTCATCTTCCATTCCATATCTAGCAGCATCAATAGTGTGGTTATCCTTATCAGGATATTCACCTTTTAAGTTTCCATTCTTATCTTTCTCTATTTCATACTCCATGAACTCTCTTTTTGTATTAGGACATCTAACAGGATCTATTATTATTTCTTCTATTTCTTCAGATAAATATTTAAGACCATGCTCAACTGAATCTGGCCCTTTCTTAGCTCCTATAATATTTAACCCTAACTTCTTAAATTCATTTATTGTTCTTGGTTCTGCGCTATCAGCGGTAACTCTTTTATTTAGTATATTAAGTTTCTTAATTGCTTCAACAGCTTTACTATTGCTTAATTGAACCTTGTATACTTCACCAAAGATATAAAGCTTTTTTCTTGTTTTATCATAGTGCATTAACAAATAGGCTAATGGATCAGCAGCATAACCAAAATCTAATCCATTCTTTAATCTATCAAATACTTTTATTTCTTCATCTTTTATTTCTCTAATGGTTAAGTTTCTAAATACTTCTCCACCAGTACCAGTTACAGCTCCTAAATAATCATGTTCATACTTAGTGGGATTAACTTTCTTCATATGTTCAGCTTCAATTATGAATTGTTCTCCTAGCCATTCTTTTGGTACACTTCTATAATCACTATGATGGACATATTTATCTTCTCTAGCTTCAAGAACTTCTTGGTTACACCAGTTTCTCTGTGACTCTGGAGGATTGAATGAATAGAATACAAAAAACTTAGGGCCACCTCTCATTAATGATTGATTTATAGTATCTATTTTAGGTTTTCCTTCAAATTCATCTACTTCTTCATACCATATGTATTTAATATATCCTTTAGGAACTTTAGTAGATTTAACTTTCTTAGGATTATCTGCACCTTTAAACCTTATAACTTGTCCAGTAGGCTTATATGTTATTGTCAATTTAGATTCTGGAACATGCCACTCATCACTTACACCTAAAATGTCTATTGCCCACTTAATTTGATCTCTTACTGATTCAGATAAGGTATCTTTTACCCTTCTTAGGATAAGAGCGTTTGACATTATGCCTTGCTCTGCATCCTTCATTATATTAAGAACTATTTCAATAGATATCCATGAGGATTTAGTGCTACCCCTTCCACCTTTAAGCCAATAATGTGTATGTAGTCCTCTCTTTAAGTCGTTATGAAGTACATAGAAACTAGATGCAATTATTGATTTAAGACTTACTTTAATCATCTATATCATCCACAATAACTACATTGCTTGAAGAACCTTCTGTATTTCCTAGTTTTGCTTTCAATACTTCAATACGTGCTTTTTGTTCTTCTGTAGCTAAATCCCAATTCTTATGAAGCATTTCATCATACTGCTTTATCATGTTGCTTAATGTTCTCATAGCATCTGACTGTGCCCTTAAGAATGTGGCTTGTCTATCCCATGCGAATTGAAATTCATATTCAAACTCTTCTTCTGATTCATTGCTTGAAGTTTTTTCTGTACTTCTATCTTTAGTTCTTACTTTTGATTTCTTAAGCTCTTTTATCATTTCACTTTTACTTTTAACATGCATTATCTTTTGCGACCTTATTATAGCAGCATATTTCATTTTTATATTATTCCATAGTATTTCTAATGGACTCATTTCTTCTATAGCTTCAAAAATGTCATATGCTTGTTTAGGAAGATATTTAGAGTAGAACCCATGTTTATACCTGTTTTGATTCTTCTCAGGAGCTCCACCTTTATTTCCTAGTGCATTCTTATTCCCTTTAGGTGCACCAGCTCTCCCTTTAAGTTTATATTTCCATGTGTCCTGGCTTCTCCATGAGTTTATATTACTTACCTTTTCATTTAATAAATCAGCTATTTCCTTTGATGATATTCTGCCGCCATGCTCTTTATATATTTCAAAAGCTTTATCTCTGTTTGGACTTCTTACTCTACTCATATTAATTACCTCCATGATAAAAGGTGCCCGTGACGGACACCTTACTTATAATTCTTTTCTTCGTATCTTTTTATATATTTATATAATGTTGTTCTACTCTTCAATTTAAGAAGGCTAGTAAATTGTATTGCCGTAATTTTATTATCTTTCCATTGTTTATATAACTTTTCGAATCCTTCTGGCAATTCAGCTTGTGGTCTACCTTTATACTTACCCTCTTTTTTAGCAAGCTCTATTCCTTCCCTTTGTCTGCTTCTTATTTTATTTCTTTCTTCTTCTGCAATAGCTCCAAGAACCTCAATTAAAATATTATTAATCATTTCAAAAACCCACTCACTACCTTCAGGGAAATCCATTAATGTAGTTGGGATATTTAAAATTTTAACCCTAACTTTCTTTTCTTTGTAGTAATCAAGTTCATCTTTTATACTTTCTTTATTTCTTCCAAGTCTATCAAGTTCTTTTATTATTAATGTGTCGCCTTGCCTTAATATCTTTTTAAGTTCCTGGTATTGTTCTCTATTGAAATCTTTTCCACTTTCTTTATCCATATAGATATTCTCATGTTTTAACTCATTGCAAAAATCTTTAAGAGCTTTCACTTGTCTATTTTCATTTTGTTCTTTAGTTGAAACTCTTACATATCCAAAAATCATAATCTCACCCCTAATTATATTATAAGTGTTCATTTTAAGTATGTAAAATTTACTGAACACTTTTGGAGACTATTTGATTAGATTTTAGTATGTTTATCTATTAATTTCTTTATTTATTTCATGTACTCTTTAGAGTTTACCCAAAATGAACATATAAAAAGTGTCCATAACGGACATCTTTTTTCTTTTATTCCATTATCTTATTTTAAACTATAACTTTTCTCCCAGAGCTTTGATGTTTAAACGCATATAAGGCACTGATTGAGTTAATCCTCTTCAAAATAACTATAATTTTGATATTTTAGATTTCAAGTTTTCAAATAAGTCCTCTAGAAACCCTCTAAGAACGTTTTTAAAACCTTCTTAGAATCTTCTTAGAGCCCTCTTGGTGCCCTAAAAGAATCCGCCAAAAGCAACGATTTTATAAAACCCACTCCATCCATTGATATGACTAACTTTAAGGCACTTTTTTAATTTATCTCTAAATCGGTAATAAGCTATAGGATTACGGATATCATTTTTTATATACATATAATAGTAGGAATTTTTTATTTTCTCTTTGAATCTGCATACCCCACTTTTTTACCGATTATAAGGTCAAAAAAAATTAAAGCTTGTCATCAGCTAAAGCAGCTGCATCATCTTTAATCTCATTATCTAATCCTAAATATCTCTTTGTTGTTTCAATATTCATATGCCCTAATGCTATTCTTACATATTCTAAATCTCTTTTAGCTTCCCACAATCTACTTGCATAGGTTTTTCTCATACTATGGCCACTTATATTCTTAAGGACTAAACTCTTACCAACAGCATTTAAAATTTCAGAATATGATTTAGCTGAGATATGTTCATTCTTATTTGATGGAAAAGCATATTCAGATTTACTTTTACCTTTGATATATTCTCTTAATAACTTTCTTAGATTAGGTTTAATCATAACTTCTCTTGGTGGTGGTCTTTTCTTTTTAGAGTTAGGATAATTCTTCATGTGAGTTTCCCAAGCTTTATATTGTTTTTTCTCCTGGATCATAAACCTCTCATCCTCAAGAGATTCTTTAATCTGACCTATAGTTAAATCCACTATATCTTGCGTTCTATAACCAGTAGCGACACCTATATAAAAAATCATAAGATTCCTTTCAGGATATTCCTTACTCATTTCTTCAAGCTTATATTTAAACCTATTGTAGCTTCTCTCTGGTATAGAATTAGCTGGAACCTTTCTTGGCACATCATCTCACCTACCTTTGCCTTATGGCTCCTTTTTCTCTTTTGTAGCTCCTAGACTTCATACATTCATTTATTCCCTCAAAAGGATCATAAAATAAGGTCATGTTTTCACATGACCTACTATCAATACATTTTTTACATTCAGCTGGAGACTTAGCACATATCACTTTGTCTCCATGAAATTTGATGTTAAGATTTAGTTTTCTTTTCGTTGACATTTACTGAGCCTCCTTGTTTTATCATATAAAAACAATATTTACTTCTATTATTATATTAAGAAATATTATAAGCACTCGAATACTATTAATATATACTTTATAGGGAGTGATCTTTTTGAATTACGATTTTGACATTGTTGCTTTACTTATTGCTTTAGGTTCTTCATTTATTCTATTAACAAGATATGTATTTGCATATTCTATAAAAAATTTTATTGTCTCGAATAAATCTGTTCTGTCCAAAATTAACGTTAATGTTGAGAGTTTAATACTTTGCCTGTTATACGTTATTTCTTTTTTTTCTATGTATTTTTTACTCTGGAAAACTCAAACTTTTATTTTTCCTAAATATTTGACTGAAAAGCAATTTGCAATTATTAACTTCATTCCAATAATAATACTTACACTTTACTTAATATTTCTATCCTCACTTTCTAGATTTATTGAGAATAAAAAAAAATCTTTATTATACTCCGATAATATATATATAGCTAATAAACAGAAATCTACAATTTTTCTTAAAATATCTATGTTTTTTTCTGTTTTTTCTAGTATGGTATTGTCTATCCTATGTTTTTTTGTGATAGAATGCATTACTACCATAAATATAACAGCTACTGCAACTGTTGGATTTCCTGAAAGTGTTCAAACAAATACTACTTTTATAATAAATACAAACCTAACATATGAATTAACTAATGCTCAAAATGAATCTACTATAAATTCAGAAGATATTACTTCAACCTCAAATGAAAGCGATGAAAGTACTCAACCAGATTCCAATGCAATGAATTTATTTGAAAGAAAAGATGCTTTTATATCACTAATTTACTACATATTTTTTATAATTTTTTATTATACCTCAACTATATTTATAACCGGACTATTTTTTAGTTATGGATATTTACATGATTTAACTAAATATAATTTTATAGATAGTTCTAAAGATATAACTACTGGTTATTTAATTGGACAAGATAATGATTTTTATGTAGTAAAAAAATTAACTGGTATTAGTACATTTATAAAAAAAGATATTATCACTGAAATAAATACTTCATCCTTAGCCAATAGTTCAAAATTAATCCTATAAAATAAAAGCAGCCACCCAACAGTGACTGCTCCATTAAAAGGGAGAACTAAATAATGAAAAACTTAATTTCAACTTATGAATTTATTATATAAACATTATGTGTCCTTACAGTGTCAATTATATAAACTAGCGGTTAATAATTTGTGACTATGAGTTCATTATATTTCCCTCTAGCTTTCTTCTCTTTGCTTACTGAGTATTGTACTTGAACTTCTTTAATATTAAACTCTTTATAGAGTTCTCTGATTTTTGTATGATCATTAATTGTTAAAAGGAATTTTCCTTTTATGTTTGATAGCTTGTCTCGAAGTAGTAAATGCTCTTTTTCTCCGAACTCATTACCATATCCAGTTACATCTAAGTAAGGTGGATCTGCAAATATAAAGCTGTGTTCTCTATCATATTTATCTATTATCTTTTCAAAGGATAAATTCTCTACATAGGTATTTCTTAGTCTTGATTTAATTTCATCTAATTTATTTTTATAAAAAATTTGTGGTGAAGGTATTTTAGTTGTTCCATAACCATAAACCCCACCCTTTCCTGCAAAGCTTTGTGTTATTAGGTATAAAAACCTTACAGCTCTATTTATTTCTGTTAAGTTCTCAACTGTAGAGTTTTTATATTCTTCAAATATATCTCTTCCTGAAAACTCATATTCTAGCATTCTCTCTATTTCTGGAGCATGGTACTTTATCATTTTAAATAAATTTATGAGTTCCTTGTCTACATCATTTATGACCTCAACTTTTGAAGGCTCTTTTCCAAAGTAAACCCACCCTGCACCAAAGAATAGTTCTATATAACAAGTATGCTCTGGTATCATTTCTATTATAGTTTTTCTTAATTTTGATTTTCCTCCCATTCTACATATTGGAGGTTTTAACATTGTCAATAATATCACTCCTATTTTGATGATTAGGTTAAATACACCGCCCATTACACCAAAATAAAAAAGCGTCTACCCACTTATAGATGCTTTTCAGGAACCAACTTATTATCACATTTTAAATGATATCACAAAGAAATGAAACTATTCTACATACTAAAGTGATATTATTCTGCTACTTTTCTGATACTTGCTTAATATCATTAGTTTTAAGTGTAAAAAAGAGCCTAAAAAGACTCTCTTCAATTAGTTATTTAGTTCATATTTATCATTTTTAATCATTTGCTCTGCTATTTCTGCTAAGTCAGCATCATCTATAACTCCATTCGATATTACATCAGCATCATACTTAGTTTTATCTGTATCATCAACATTTTTTCCGTAGTAATATGCATCAATACCTAAATCTATTAATGTAAAATCTCCTGTTCTATTGACATCAGCAAATATCTCAAACTCTTTCTCTCCACAATTTTCTTCTAATATGTCTTTTTCAAGAGCTTCATTATCAGATATACGTGTTTTTAATACATCTATTTTACCTTTACCACTTGCTTTAGTTTTAAACTTAAGCTTTACCACTGCCTTATCTTCATTTATTCCATTTTCCTCACCTAAACTAGCAACTATAAATCTAAGTTTTCCATTGTCAGTATCTTTTATTTCTTTAAATACTTTTAATCCTTCTACATCTTCATAACCTATATATTCAAATACATCTTTATCGTAGGCTACAGTAAAATCTTCTGCATAAATATTTTTAACATTATGTAGAACTATATCTGTAGTAAATTCGCTATTAAGTGCTAGTTTATCTTTTTCTGACTCTACAGTTACAATTTCATTATTTGTAATTACATTAACCGCACAAGTAGCAGTTAAATTAGTTCCGTCTGCTGTTTTAGCTGTAATAGTAACACTACCTTCTTTTATAGCAGTAACTTTTCCATTCTCTTCAACTGTAGCTATGCTTTCATCACTTGATGACCATGTAACACTTTTATTATCCGCATTATCTGGTTTTACAGTTGCTAGTAAATCATCGGTTTGTCCTATATTTAAATTCAAGGATGTTTTATTTAATGATATTTCATTTGAGTTAACTATTGGTTCATCTATTAAATATCCTGCTTCATCTATATCTATCGCATCAATCGAATATCCTGACTCTTTTATATCTATAATTTGTAATGTTACTGTATGGTTTTTTAATCCCAAATTTGCTTTTTCATATAATAGAACTGGATATCTTCTTGTAGCACCGTATGGTGAATATGAATCAACAATATCTCCATCAATTTTTACTTGTATGTTTGTAGAATAAAGTAAAGAAATAAAACCCATAACTCTAAATTTTGTTCCATAAAACTTAAAAGTTACACTAGCACTTTCATTATTTGCAAGCATTTCAGCATAACTTGAATTATAAGCATCTGATAAATTTCCACGTCTAAAATTAGTATACTTAATACTCTCGTTTCTATCATCATATCTCTTCCATCCTTTCTCTGGAAGCTTTAAAATATCCCCTACAACTGCACTATTCTCTTCTGTACCATTAAGATTACTTACTCCTATCAACTCACTTACACCTACAGCTTTGGCATATTGTATATTACTAAAGCAGCCTATTATTAAAATAACTACTACCAAAAACACTATTCCAAATTTAATTTTCTTTTTTTTCATTATTACGTCCTCCTAAAATACTAATTGCTTACTGTATATGTTCTAAATTCATATGAAGATATCTTATCGAACACAACATACTCTTTTACTTCTTTGTATGGTTGAATCTTTTTAGTGAATCCAAACTTAGGTTGTCCTTTACCATTGCTGCTATCAAACCAATTTATAAAAGATTCTATTTCACTATTATGTAAATCATATTCTTTAGTTTGACCATTAGTCATTGTTATAGCTAATATAGCTCTATCATTGCTAGGTTGAACAACCGTTACATCACAAGTTGCAGTTAAATTACTTCCATCAGTTGTTTTAGCTGTTATTGTTGCATTACCAGCCTTTATTGCTGTAACTTTTCCATTTTCATCTACTGTAGCAACGCTTTCATCACTTGA
Source organism: Clostridium sp. UBA1652 (assembly GCF_002320975.1). NCBI lineage: Bacteria > Bacillati > Bacillota > Clostridia > Eubacteriales > Clostridiaceae > Clostridium > Clostridium sp. UBA1652. Next base: position 76,753 of record NZ_DCLI01000014.1, on the reverse strand, counting down.
TGACCATGTAACATCTTTGATTGACGCATTATCTGGTTTCACTGTAGCTATTAAATCTTCTGTTTCTCCTATATTTAAGCTTGAAGATGTTTTATTTAATGATATTTCTGATACATCAGTAACTAAATATCCACTTGAATCTATATCTATAGCGTCTACTGAAAATGAATATGATACTCCATCATGAACTTTAGGCTGTGTGTTTGTATCCATATATATTTTCACACTGTGTATTCCTTGGCTTAAGTTTGTGTTTTCATATGTTAACACCTGATACTTTATATCATTTGCATTAGTAACTCCTTCGGAAAATCTATATACTGCGTCATCTATCTCAATACAAATATTCTTACTTCTGTAATAAGATTGGTCTGATATAATTCTTATCTTTGTTCCGTAAAATCTAAATTTAACATAGTTTGAATCTAAAAGACTTTTATCAGAAAATAAGTATCCATTATATCCACCATTAAAATAATTAGTGTTTTTTGGTGGGCCAGCCATGTTCTCTCCCATGTACTTTATTCTAGAATCTGTATCATCAAATCGTCTCCAACCGGTTTCTGGAGATGTCAATACTTGGCCAACAGTTGCAGCTGAAACTCTGTCCCCCTGTATCCAAGTTAAAGAGAATATAGTTGCTAATATTACTACTAAACTAAATGCGATAAATTTCTTTTTTGATTGTATTTTCATTATTACGTCCCCCTCAAAATTAATCTGTTTATATTATATATTGTATGTTTTTGTAATTTCAAGGATTTATTTACTACATTTTCCCACATATTATTTTGTTTTTTATAATTTAAGTAAATTTTGTACATATAATTATACTCACATTAAAATGGACAGCAAAAAAGCAGCCACCTAACAGTGACTGCTTTATAAAAAGGAAACAAATAATGAAAAAAACTTATGGTTATCGTATGATTTTATTATATTGCGTCTATGTGTCCTTAGTGTGTCATCATGATAAACATTCTGTTAACAACTATTAGTTACTATTTGCAATGTATATTTTCAACTTTGGATTTCCCAACATGACTTATTAAAATAACTTAATTTCACAATTTTGTTGAGTTAGATATTTTAACCCTTCATTTTTGAAGGGTTAATTTTATAGATAACTGGAAAATTCCAGATATCTATTACAAATCAAAATAAAAGCACCTACCCACTCATAGATGCTTTTAAAGAACTAGACTATTATAAGTACTAAAGTGATATTATTTTTCTACTTAATTCATTCTTTCCTTGATAAACTATTGGAATCATCTTATCAATAGCTTTATCTCTTAATCTTCTTACCCAAGCTTCACTAAGATCCATCTGCTTGGCTACAAAACACCAAGACTTATTTCTAAACTTCAGATATTTAAAGTAAATAACATCCCTCTCATTATCACTTAATACATTTAGAGCATTATCTATTCTTTCTTTTCTTATTTCATTGGATCTCTTAAGCTCTCTTAGTCTTGTTATTTTCTCTTCCTTGCTTAAAACTTCATTTTCTGTTGGTCTATTTATTTTATATGTATGACTAGACTTCTCCCCCATACTTATTGATGATATACCCACATAATCATTTTCTAGTTCTTCAATGTCTAGTTCTAAATTCTTTATTGAGTTTTCTAAATCTATATAATCATTTAACATTCCTTCTATTAACTTTCCTTGGCTTATCAAATTTCTTCCTCCTTAATCACATCTATGTTATAATATATATGTAACTAAATGAGGTTTAAAGAGAGCTTATGAGTCTGGAAACTTGCAGCTCTCTTTTTTGTTTAATTAAAATTATTTATTCCCCATACATAACCTTCTCTTTGAGTTATCTTACCTTCTAAGGATAAATGTATTAGCAACATAAAGACTTCTTCACAACTTCTTTTTAAAATTCTAGACATTTCTTTTATGCCTGTACCATATTCCCAAAGCCTTATTGCTCTTTCAATATCTTTTGAATACCAACAAAAATCCATATTAGGCAATATAGTTACTAGCTTATCAGTATTCCTTTTTCCTTTCATTTTTACCTCATTTCTAATCTATTTAATTACAATTTTATTCTGTATTTATTATTTCTTGCTAAAAAAAATGATAGTATAAAAATCATTAGTTGCACTGTAAAAATATTTATACGCTCTATTAATCCTAAAATAGGAATAGAGTTTGATATAATAATTCCTGTGGAAGCTCCCGAAATTGTTATTATACATCCACATACGATAATAAATGTTCCTAACTTTCTCATATTTTCTATTTTTCTAAAGCCTGTCCCCATAAGAAATGTTGAGCCAATAGTTGAAATTACAACTATTATAGTTACAATAATATGCATTAGATTTTGAAATGTCATTCCTGCATTTGTCTCATCAAGTGGAAATAATGAATATCCAAGAAATGATGAAATTTCCATTATAATTAACAAAATCATTCCTATCTTAGAAGGCATATTTGCATATTTTTTTATGCTTAAATATAAAGTAACAGCAAAAACTATTGTTAATATTCCATATATACTAGTAAAAATCCTAAGAAGTTCAGCATTTGGAGCTCCTTCTCCAGTTAAATCACTAATTGGCTGCTTTATAGAAGAATATTCTCCCCACATATTCGCCCCTAAGAATACATGAAAAATATATACTATGGAACTTAACATTCCACATATAATTCCGATTTTTTGAACCAACTTCGTTTTGTAATTTATCATATTTAAGTGACCTCTCATTTCATAGTTAAATTACCTAATTATATCATATAACAAGTAACCAAAATATATTTCCTAATGTCACACTATTCACTTTTCAAAGAACCACTTACTTCACATTAATTTTATATTACTCGATATTATTTTTGAATTGCGAACTAACATTACTCATAATCCCCTATAAACATATTTTTTTACACTCATCGACACATTATCTTTTTAATATCCATAGTATAAAACACAGGCTATTTTTAGACCTGATTATTTTTATATAAGGAGGCTTAATATGAGTAATTCAGCTTTACATCTTGAACGTTTAAATGATCAATATATTCCCTCTGGTTCAAGTGTAGTATTTGATAATATAGTTTATAATTCAGGTAATATTGTATATGATCCAGCTACTGGTATAATAACATTTACTGAAGCTGGACGTTATATTTTAAACTGGTGGATAGCAACACAAACATCTACAACCCCAAACTTTGTTTCATTTGCATTAAGTTCATCTCAGGGGGATTTAATTGAAGGAAATTCCCCTGCAAAAACTAGTGAGGTTATTGGGTTTGGAATCATTGATGTAACCTCTGCACCTGTTACAGTAACATTAAATTATATAGGTGACGGAACAGCAGTTCTAAGCTACTTTGCCCCAGTTAAAGCAAATCTTGTTATAGTACAAGATGATATAGTTTCTCCAACTAGTGTTACTGGACCTACTGGTGCTACTGGAGACACTGGCGTTACTGGTGCTACAGGCGCAACTGGCGAACCTGGTGTCACTGGAGCTACTGGTGTTGCTGAAAATAATAGAATACTCTTCAACAGAGTTACTGATAATATTGTTATTTATCCACCTTTTTTAACAGAAGTGACTCTAAATACTTTATCAGTACCTGTGTTAGCAGGACAAAACTTAAAGATAGATGTCTCACTTAGTCTGGTATACGAACATCCACAAAATGTAGATTCCCAAATTTCTATACAGCTCCGTCTTTATAAAAATGCTACTTTGATAGACTTTACACGACTAACACAGTCTCTATCAACTGATACTACTGAAAGAATTCCTATTTCTTACACCTTTATAGATTCTGCAGCAATAACTAGTACTGATATTTATACTATTAGGACTGAGGTTACTGCTGCTAATAATATTACTCAATCTATAGTAAACAGCTCAAATCTTCTTATAACCCCATTCTCTTAAATATATTGAACATCCTTTAAATTATTAAAGGGTGTTTTTTATATATCTAAATTAAATACTAGAACGAATTTTACTTCACAATAATTTTATATTACTCTAACCCCGGTTATTCGCTTTTCAAAGAACAAAAATCAAAGCTCCTACTTCCTCATCCCCTCCAAGCAATCCTCACAAATATACTTACCTTTGAACTCTTGTCCACCTTTTATGTGACCACAGATAGTGCAGCCTGGGTTATATTTTCTTAAGATCATTGTTTTATCCTCAGTAAATACCTCAAGTGAGTCTGCAATGTCTATATTCATTACTGTTCTTAACTCCTTTGGTATTACTATTCTTCCTAACTCGTCCACTTTTCTTACCATTCCTGTGCTTTTCATAATTATCCTCCTAAAAATTTATTCTTCGATTTCTTCTTTTTTCAAGTCTTTGCTTTCATGGCAGTTATGACATTCTGCGCTACATACAACCTCATAACCTTTTATAATGTCTTTTACTTCGTTGCACATGCATTGAAAGACTTGGCAGTATTTAATAAACATAATCTTCTCCTTTGCTCTATAATTATAAGTTTATCAAGTTCTATACTTTTAGTTAATACCCTATTGTCACTAATTCCATACATATCCATAGCTTTATGTAAACTTCTTCGCTTTCTCTCTATTATCGATAGTACTTTTATCATCTTCATTCTCCTCCCCTAATGTTCACCGATATTTAATTATCTATATTGCATATTTCTTTTGTTAATTTATTTCACTAATTTCTTAAGGTGTCCGTCACGGACACTTTTTGATTCTTGCTGCTTCTTATCAAGAATTTCCTTGGTTAATTGCTTATATCTTAAAGTGGCTAGATAGTTTATCTTTTCACCTTTGTACTGAGTTACTAACTGCATTTCATCTGCATGATGATAGAGTTTATCTGCATAGTCGTAGAACTTGGATATAACATCAAACTCTTTATCACTTAAAACAACTGACATTTAACCCCTCCCCTAAAATGGTATATCACCATCATCTGTTGGAGTCATATCATCAAAACTTGGTATAGATCCTTGTTTTCTATAGCTTAAAAAACTAACTTCATTTGCAACTACTTCTGTGACATATCTCTTAGTACCGTCTTTCCCATCATAAGACCTTGTTTGAATTCTCCCACTAATAGCCATCAAGCTACCTTTGGTCATATAGTTAGCTGTGTTTTCAGCCTGTTTACCCCATATTGTTATCGAGATAAAATCAGCTTCTCTCTTACCTGTTGATGAATTAAACTTGTCCACCGCCAATGTTACTGTGGTTACAGCTGTTCCATTACCTGGTGTGAACTTAAGCTCTGGATCTTTTGTCAATCTACCTATAAGAACTACTTTATTCATCTTTATCCTCCTCATCATCCCAGCCTAATAACTTTTTCTCTAAGGCATCATAGTCATATTGACGGCCAGTGAAATTATCAAACCTTAACTTGCCCTTATTAGAGCTTTGATAGCTTGTATTATTACTTGGGTTCGCCATTTGAGTCTTTGATTTATTATCGTAGTTACCTTCAAGAATTTTTATATAGTTAGACTCTTTTAATATCCAATCAAAGCCACAATTTGACCACTTCCCATCCCTACCAGATAGAAAATCGCTAGCTTCAACCTTTGAGAATAGCTCTGCAATCTTTTCAAGGCTTTTAAGTTTTCTATAAATAGATTTCATAGACTTATCACGAGCTTTTGACCTAGCCTTAACTTTAGGTAAGGACTTACAGATAGCATTATATTGAGCTATGATTTCTTCATATGAAACTTTGCTTGTATCATTTGCATGTAAAGTCTCAGATGTTTCATCTGAGGAAGTGTCTTGCACACTATATATATTATTTATCTTTTCTTTTATATTTTTATTTTCATTTTTATTTTCCCCACGTATCGTAGTACGTGCCGTAGGAATGGCTTGATTTCGCCCTTTGTTATTTTCTTCCACATTGACAATTTTACTTGATTCTTCTGTTGACGTATCGTGGTACGTGTCGTCATAGGTGCCGTAGTACGTACCGTATTCTTTTAAGCATTCAATGATAAATAACTTTAATTTTTCATTCTTTACTCCATCAAGTACATATAAGACAAGATCTTTATCATCTATAGTTTTTAATTCGGACTTTATACAACATTCAATAGGTAGTCCACCATTAACTAGGTTGTATTTACCCCAATTTTTTATAGCAACCTCACCAGTATCTTTGTTATATTTAATCAGTTTATAGTTGTACTCAAAGCGTTCTAGCAAAGACGTAGTTGATTCTATACTATACCCAAGCTCAAAGGCTAAAACCTTCCTCGGTACCCTATAAACACCTATCTGCTTCGTGTGTGAATTAGTCAAAAGATAAAGCCAAAATAACTTGTCCTCTGGTGTAAATCTTTCTATAACTTTTGTATCATTCCAAAAATCTGTATAAACATATCTAAATTTAGCCATATTTACCTCCTATTCAAAAAGCTTATTTTCTTTTGTTTTTTCTTATTTCCTGTATTTCTGGTTATCTGGATATCTGTATTTCTGGTTATCTGGATATCTGTATTTCTGGTTAACTGGTTATATGGTTATTAAACATAATATTTTACAAATCCTAATGAATGGCTTATATAGGGCATTCAATCCTATAATGAGTTCTTCTCTATTTCTTTTGTAAATTAAAACTTTATAACTTTTTATAAAGTTTTAATTGTTTAGTTGTTTAACTGTTTAAAGTTACAACTATAAAAGATTATTTTTATTTCTCAAATACCCAAAGATAACTATGTATCTTTCTAGCATGTTGCTGCTTATATCTAGGTTTGGGTTTCTTATCACTAACCAATATAAATAAATCTTTTGCATATAATCCAAGAGCTTTAGCAATTTCGTATATCTCTATATGACTCCATTTTTGCTTTCCTGCATATATTTCATCTTGACACTTACAAAGAATAAATCCTCCTGGTTGAGTTATTCTTACTAATTCCTTTAAACCATCTTTATAGAGCTGAATTATATCTTCATGGGTAGTGAATCTCGTAGTGTTATAGCATTCAACCATACCTTTCAAATTAGTTATTCTTGCATATGGAGGATCTAGAACACTATGATTAAATGAATTATCCTTATAGGGTAAGTATCTAAAATCAATACCTGTTTTTAAATCTGAACCAACTATTTCATATTTTGATTTATCTACTTCTTTCCAAAATACTCCTTTACCCCAAGTAACATCAGCAATTCTATCGCCTTTAATAAAATATAAATCTGTTACATTCTTAATCAATCCTGAATTACTTCCAACATGTACTGTGTATATTGGATTCTCTATTTTACAATTCTCCAACTTAATTCACCTACTCTACAAATTCTTTATAGGCTTAACTACTTCTTCATAAAGTTCTTCTACCTTATAGGTGTCTAACCCCTCTGCTTCTTTCTTCTCTTTAAACTTCTTTATTTCTAAGGCTAGTTTTAATGTCTTAACTAAGCCTATTTGCTCTGGTGTTACTTTTCTTTCAATGTCTGATGGAAGCATCCACGATATAGCTTCATATAAGCTTCTTAAGTCAGAATAACTACCAAACTCCTTAAACTCTTCAATAACTTCTTTTGAGAATTTCTTTCTATTAAGCTTAGGTTTTATTGGTGGTAATATTCCATCTTCTCTAAGCTGCTCTCTTATATCTTTATTAAACTTTTTCTCTGCGTTAGTTAATCTTTTATATTTCACTTTCTTAACAGCTGCCATATTACTTCTCCTATCATTTAATCTTCTTCCTCACTTTCAATCCCTGGCATCTCAAAAACCAACCCATCCGAATATCCATGATCTCTCAAGGTTATTCTCATCAGGTCAAAGGCATCATATTGCCCCTTAACCTCATGATCAAACTCAGTCCACTTCTGTCCTTTTTTGGGCAGCATACTCTTTAGTGTTCTTACCATTTGTTCACAAAGGTCTTGTATTGTTTGTAGCTGCTCCTTGTTTTCAAAGACAATCTTAGTTGTCTTGGGTTTCTTCTCTTTAGGTTTAGGCTCTGGATAAATCTCTTTTAATAGTTCTTTATCTCGCCTTTTTTCTACTGGCTGCTTAATTCCTTCTATGAGGATGCTGATTTCTTCTTTTGATTCTTTTGGATCTAAATTCTTTATTTGTTTGGCTATTTCTTTCTGCTCTTGAGGTTTTAGGTTAGATATTATTTCAGCTTGGGTTACTGTTAGCTTATCTTTGTCTAAGTCCTCTTTTAAATCCTCTGAGAGCTTCTTATTTATCTTTTGATATCTTCCTACTTGAGTTCCTGATTTACCTAATACTTTTCCTATTGCTTCTCTTGTTTTTCCTTCTATCTGCTCACCATTGGATTTCTTAGCTTTATAGATTTCTTCTAATCTACTAATACCTCTCATGAATTCAGAAGGTGTAAGTTCTCTAGTTCTTGCATTAGCTTCAATCAATAGGATTTCTGACTCTATGTCTGATAGATTCCTTTGTACTTTACATGGTACTTTTTTAAAGCCTAATTTCTTTAATGCGTGGTACCTTCTTTCTCCTGAGAGTATTTCATACTTTCCTTCTTTTTCTCTTACAACTAGGTTGTGGAGTAAGCCTTGTTCTTTTATGGATTCTGATAGTTCATCAATTTCCCTTATTCCATAGAAGTTATTGGTAGATGGTTCTAACAGCTCTATGTTTATTTCTAAAAGGGAAAACTTATCTTTTGCATCAAAGCTATTAACTTTTTCAGATAACCCTTGTAAGAACATTTACTATCTCCTCCGTTAGTTTGATGTAGTCTTTAGCACTATTTGATTTAGGATCATGGTATATTACTGGTGTTTCATGGAAGGTGCTTTTAGTTACAGCAACATTTTCTCTTATTGTTTGTTTTAAAAACTTATCTCCAAGTATCTGATCTAGTTCTGCTTTTATATCTCTGTTGATTGTTGTTGACTTGTCCATGGTTATAAATGCACCTAATAAGTTTAGGTGTGGGTTGAATTCTTCTCTAGTTTCTTCTATAGCTGACATTAGGTACTCAAATCCATCTAATGCAAACTTATCTATCTTAATAGGTACTAGTACCTCTGTAGATGCAACTAATGCATTAGTAGTTAAGATGTTTAATGATGGTGGACAGTCTATTAATATAAAGTCAAATTCATGGTCTAATGAATCTATCCATTTCTTAAGTCTTGTTTCTCTAGCTTTTCTAGTATCAAGCATTATCTCATTCTCAGCCATGATAAGCTTTATGTTACCTGGTACTATTTGAAGGGCATTGTACTTTGTAGCTTTTATATAAATTCCTGTTTCACCTTTTAGAAGTTCATAGCTAGATAAGTCATTTTCCTTATAACTTGATAAATACTTGGTTGCATTAGATTGTGGATCAATATCTATAATCAAAACTGAATAACCCATCTTATCTAAAGCAGCTCCTATATTTGTAGTGGAAATAGTCTTACCTACTCCACCTTTAATGTTTAAAAAACTTATAACTCTTGTTCCCATAAAATCACCCCTTAAAAATTCTTTCCAGCTATCGCTACAATTTTCTTTCCTGTCTTAGGATCTATCCATGATCTCATTTCAACCTTAATCTTTCTCATTTTTATAAGCTCCTTTACATCAAATATTTAATTATGTTATAATGGAGCTACGATGTTCGAGCATCGTAGTCCTAAAAATTACATAAGAAGATAAACTCTTTTTATAAGGGTTTATTTTTTTGCCCTTTTTTAGATATATTTCTGTAGGGCCAATGACAAAATAGTTATCATCACCTAAAACTAACGTATATGGAATATCATCCACTATTGTTGCTACCGTTATATGTCCTGCAAATGCTTCAATGAATAAGCTTTCATCCTTATCTTCAAAAGTGACCTTTCTAAATTTAATTGAAGTTATAAGTTTTTTACCTAAAATAGCTGCTCCAAAATGTATAGTTGAGTCTTCTGGTATTTTAAAAGCGTGTTCCTCATTATCTTTCATTTTGGATATATCAAATATAATGTTTGAATACTCTTTCATATAAATTTCCTCCTCAATCTTTGGCAAAAGTAACAACTGAAATCAGCTTACCTGCCACACTATTTATTCTGTTTATGCTGCTATGAAATTCTAGCCTTTCATCTTCTGATATGATTCCATCTGACATTATCTTTTTTAAGGATGTTACAGCAGGATCAAGTTCATCCTGTGCAAGTATAGTCTGAAATGCCATATCAACATTGGTTTGTGGTGTTATTATTTCAGGCAAATACTTACCTAAAACACTGCTATTTTTGATATGCCACCATGCTAACAGTGGGGTATTATAAGCCATAGCCATCCTATCCACTATCTCATCTGGAACTTTTGTTTTGTTGTTCTCATAGTCTGATATAGATCTTTCACTAACTCCCAATAGCTCAGAAGCTTTAGCTTGAGTTAAACCCGCATTCTCTCTGCAAGTTTTGTAGTAATTTACGCATGTTTCATTCATTCCTTTTATACCTCTCGTCATTTATAATTAAATTATGTTAATCACATCTAAATACATATAAATTTCTATTTTGGCAGGGTTCCCACTTACTCTGCTCTTTTTCTTAAGTGTTGATTTCAACAACAGCTGTACTGATTTTTACAAGAACATTTTTAAGCTTGTTATTTTCTTTCTCAAGCTCTTTAAGCTTTTGTTCAAGCTCAACTTCCTTTTTAGTCTTATAGTTGTTAGCTACAACATCCATGTACTCCATTAAGCTACTCTCATGGATTCTCCAATCACGTCCAACCTTAAATGCTTTAATTCTTTTTTTATCAATTTCTCTTACCACTGTGTCTTTGCATACAGATAATATTTCTGCTGCTTCGTGTGTTGAATATGCTTTCATTTATTTATTACCTCCTTTTTAATACTAAGTAAATTATAGTTTACATATTAGTTAAAAAAATTTCATTCACTTTTTTTCCTAGTGCTGCTGATATTTGACTAGCTATAGCATAGGACGGCATACTCTTTCCCCTTTCAATTTTTGATAAATATACCCTAGATATATTAGATTTACTAGCTAATTCCTCCTGAGACATTTTTAATAATTCACGTTGTTGTTTTACTAGATTACTCAATTTTATTCCTCCTATAAACGGATTTAGGTAAGTAAACTATTGTTTACAATTTTGATTATATTATTAAATCTTTTCTTTGTCAACTATGTTATACAAAATATTTGTGTTTTATTTTTGTAAACGATAGGTTACAGAGGGTATAATTATTATAGAGGTGTTGTTATGAAAACTTTAGGAGAAATAATTACTCAATACATGAATGAAAATGATCTTTCATTGAGAGATTTTGCTGAGAAAGCTACTATAAGCCATACTTACGTTGGAAAATTACAAAAAGGAATTGATACTAGAACTAACAAACCTATTGAACCAACTTTAGATGTGATTGAAAAAGTTGCTAAAGCTATGAGTATGACACTTCAAGAACTTTTAGAGGCTATAGGTAAAATACCATCTTCTTCTGATAGTGAATACACAATAGCACTACATAACAATAATGGTTATGATGAAGAACTTCCTGAAGAAGCTAGGAAAGAAATAGATAATTTCATTGAATTTGTTAAACAGAAGTATGGAAAGAAAGAATAAAAGATAAAGGTGTCCGTGACGGACACTTACTTTTAACGTTATTACTGTATAATTTTTAAATATAAAATACTTATTTACATAAAAGGGGGAGATTTAATGTCAAAGAAAAAAAAGCCTCTTCACATTCTTAGATATGGAACAAATGCTGATCAAAAGTTTATAGAAAATATGAACAATCCTTACGATTTACTTGCAATAAATGGTAATATGTTAGCACATTCAACTAATGCTTTAACTAACTTTATTTTGAAAAATATCTTAAATTCAGATAGAGGTTTTTTTATTGATCCAATCACCTATGCTTTTCAACTAGACTTAGATATGATAAAAAGCAAAGGTAAAAACGAGCAAATTGCTACTATAAAAAAGTCTGTAGAAAAAATGATTAGAAGTTATGGCGAACCTTTAGAAGAAAAAGTTTTATCTAATGATGAGGTTGTTTCTTATGATGATTTCAAAAATGGAGCCTTAAGAGAAGTTTTTTGTAGAAATGTACTAGATTTTCAAAATAAGACTGTTTATGATGTCGTTATGAAAAAAGGTTATCTTGAATATGAACCTGAAGATAGTCCAAGCTATACTCAATTATATCCAGAATTTTTAATAGCACCTTATTTTTATCTAACCCCACCTAGTTATAAAGAATGGCTAGATTTAAATATAGAATTTCTAAAAATTTCAAAAACACTAAATTATGATAGAGAAATATACGCTCAAATTACTATATCAAAAGACTTATTAGTTGATAAGCATTCCTTAGATGCTATTATTTCTAGATATAACGAGTTTCCAGATACAAATATTTTAATTTGGATTGATTCTTTTGATGAACATACTGTTTCATCTTATTGTCTCGAACAATTTATTTATCTTACCAAAAATCTATCAATCGGAAGCAGAAAAATTATTAATCTTTACGGTGGCTTTTTCTCAATACTATTAGCAGGATATAAAGAAGATTTAGGATTTGGTTTGTATGGTGTTGGACATGGCTTAGAGTATGGTGAATTTAGAGCTGTAGCACCTGTTGGAGGTGGTATTCCTACTTCTAAATATTATTTCTATCCAATTCATCAAAGAGTAGATTACAAAACAGCTTCTGAACTTATTAGAACAAAATATAGAAACTTTGATTCTATTACTTCTTGTTTAAAGTATCATAAAGAAATTTGTGCCTGCCCTTTATGCAAAGATATTCTAAAAAATGATATTGAAAACTTTACTATTTTTGAAAACTCATTATTTTATAATGTCAAATTGAATGGAATCATTCAAAGACGTCCTTATGCATCTAAAGAGACTAAAGAAGCTTGCCTATATCATTATTTATTTAGTAAAAACAGAGAATTCCACGAAGTATCTAGATTTTCATTCGAAAAGATGGCTGAATCTTTAGAGGACGCATATATTGAGTATACGAAAATTAAACGAGTATATTCCGATAATTTATATTATCTTTTACTTTGGAAGGAATTGTTGTTCGATGAAAAATAATAAAACAGTTTTTATATTTGGTGCTGGGGCTTCAAAAGCTGCTGGACTACCAATGCAAAATGAACTTCTTATTAAGATTTTTACACATACTGAAGATGATTTGGATATTTATAAACTGGATCAATTAGACAGCTTTCTTGGTATGGAGAATATAACTATCACAACTTTTAATTATAGATATTATGAAGTTTTTGCTATACTTAGGTCCCAACTAGCAGAATTTATAATAAGCAATTTCGTTCCAAGAAGCAATAAATTAAGACACGCATTAAAGCCTTACTCTAAGAAAACATATGATGCTCTAAGTAGTTATTTATCTGATAATAATATTAGTCTGGAAGATGTATTTACAATTTTAGATAAAGCCCTATTAAATAAGCAATGCATTTTTAATTATAATTTAGTCGAATTACAAAAAATACAATATTCATTAAGTAATTGTATAATATATATTCTTGAATATTTTCAATCTAAAGCAAATCAAGGAGTTTATTCAAATATCTCAGATTATTTTGTTAATCTGAGATCAAAAATGCATGAGCAAATTGAAGATCCTTTTTCTATAATAACTTTAAATTGGGATACATTACTTGATCTATCTTTGTATTCACTATGCAAACAAAAATCTACTGAGTCAGAAAAATTGATGCCTGATTTATGTTTTTACAATTACGATAAGGACAGTGACTCCCCCCCTTCTCCGAAACTAAAAGCCGAAGGCTATTTTAATATAAAATTATTAAAACTTCACGGTTCTATTAATTGGTTGACTTGTAGTAACTGTAATAGAATTATTACCAGCTATAAAAATAATATAGCATTTAACTGTATGCATGCAGTTGATGAAAAAGGAAACAAAACAGCTCTTTTAGAGGAGAATTGTGACTTTTGTGAACCTAATGGATTAAAACATGAGCTTTCAAGTCTTATTATAACTCCAACTTTTTTAAAGGACTTCTCAAATGTCCATTTAAGTAATGTATGGTTTAATGCTGGAATTGAAATTTCAGAAGCTACGAAAATTGTTTTTGTTGGGTATTCACTTCCAGATGCTGATTTTGACTTAAGATATTTGCTGAAAAAAAATATGAGATCAGATGTTGAGATAGATGTTGTTCTATGTAATAATGATAACCCTGTAATAAAAACTGATTTAATTAACTATCTTCAAGAAACTTCTGATAATACTAATTTTGAAAGTTTAGCTAAAAACATAATCCAACCTCCAAATAGGTATAAGTCTCTTTTTGGAAATCAAAAAGTAAATTTTTACTATGATGGTGCTGAAGAATATTTTAGCAACTTAAAAAAAGAAACATTTGCTTAAGCAAGAGTTTCTTTTTTTTGTATTTCATTAATTATTTCTATTTTATTTTTTAAACTTTCTACGTATGGTTTCCAATGATCAGTTATCAATTGTGCAGGTACTTTTTCTATTATAGGAATTGTATTTAATGGATCATAACCGAATAATCCTACCCCACTATTTACCAATGAGTTGTACATTGCCTCTGAACATTCTCTTTTATTGTCTGGCATACATATGTAAGCTTTATCTACACCTAGTTTATGATCCTGTGCCTGTTCAATAGCTTTTTTCCAATTCTTTAACTTAAATTCTATACTTATTATTTTGTCATCCCTATCTACTAATACCATATCTATGCACCTAGATAAATATGGTACTTCTAAAACAATTCTTTTAAACCTATTAGATGATGTTAGTTTATAATAACAATCTAATACCATTTCTGTCTCAGTCATAAAATCACCACATTACTTCTTAAGATATTTTTCCTTTATTAAAGAGTTTTCCGCATAATCTGGATACTTATTATATACATAACTTAAAATCGCTGGTAAACTTAATGTAGTAATTCGATTCTTAAATTTCTCAAGAAAATCTAAGTTGGATCCTTCAAATTTAGATTTAACCTTTTCCTCAAAAACTTGAATTCCTTTATCAGTAAGTCTATATTCAGATTCTTTATTATCTTCTATATCATTATCTGGTGTTATGTTATATGTTCCATATGGATCATCTTCATCCTCATCTACATCTGATGCTATTGACACATCCAATGAAGAATTAAAATACGAAGAATCAATATCCATTTGCTCTGTATCATAAAATAAATCATCAACTATATTGTCTAATTCATTCAATCTATTTTCATAGTTCGCATCAATACTAGTTGATTCAATTCTACATTTTTCAACTAATCCTAGATTAATTAAATATTCTAGCTGATCCATTAAATCTCTAGAATATGGTCCATAATTAAATGCTATAAACTCTGGCATACTGCCCTCGTCTATCTTTTTACCTAAAACTGGTTTTATTTCTTTTTCAAAAAGAAATATCATTTTTGTAAATCTAGTATTACCAATAATAGGTTCATTAATTCTATTTTCTTTACCAGGTAAATATAATAGAGCTAAAATTATATCCATAGCTTTAATTTTGTTACTCATTATTTCCCCTACTTTCTTTTAGATTATTCACTACTAACAAATACTTTACATTACATTATAGCACATTATTATTGATTTTTTCTATCTATATATAAATTTTACCATACTAAAACACGTTGGTCAAACATATGTTCTTTCTTTTATTTTGGCATACTAACATCATAAATATAATGAAATATTAGAAAATATATATGAAATAATCTAATAATAAGGTACTAGACATAAAAAAATAAAATTCAAACATTATTGATATTTTCGATATAAGGGATAATCTTAATATAATAAAATAAGAATTAATTTAAAAGGTGTCCGCCACGGACACCTTTAGGTTTTCAGCATCTAACTACCATATAAAATATTTTTATTCGACCTTATTCTTGTGATTTCGCAAAATATTTGCATTACAATATAATTACATAAGATATATGTAATAGACTTTAACTTTTAAGCTTATTGTTGCATTTTGGGATCAAAAGACTTATTACATAAAACTGGTATGTACAAGACTTATTATAATTTTTTGGAATTGATTCTTAGGTTTCTAATAATATAGTACATGCATGTTCTAATGACTTGCTTGCTGATAAAAATAATCAATAAAGATTAATTTATAAACTTATTAAATATATCATAAACAATTTTTTGGAGGCTAAAATGAATAATGATAATCTAACTAAATTAATAAGCCCTATAATTGATAGTATTGAGAAAAAGAAAATAAAAAGCGCTACTCTCTATGCATTTAAATCAAAAAAACCTAAAAGTGATAATAAATTAATATCACTTGAATATGAATTTTATAACACATCTATGGATAAAAGAGATGTTGTTAAATCAGTTAAAGACATATTATCATATTTTAAGTATAAATTTTTAGATAAAGATAATACAGTTTATGAGGAATATAATGTAGGTAATTCAAAAAATGTTATTGATTATATTAATTTATCCTCATTAGATTTTACTAAAGCATCTGTAAAAAAAGGAACACTTAAAGGGCTAAAGCAAAGCAACTACAAAGTTCAATATTTACTAAATGAATTAGAGACCTCTAACCAATTTGCTAAAAGAGAAAAAGATTATAAGGGACTTAGATATTCAGCAATTCAATTAATAACAAATGATGAAAAAAGGATAACTATAATAAACAAATGCTCTCCTATATATAATCCTAAGGGTTGGCTATATATGTTTAATGTTGATTCGCAAGATGATATAGAAGGTTTTGATGTAGTTAGCAGTTCTTTTTTGAGACTACCACTTTACCCCCATATTATAGTATTTGATAGCTCTTGTTTCTTTATAGAGCATAATGTTGAAGCTATATTTGGCTTTGAACAGCACAATAAAGCTGTATGCGTAGAAAGTTTAGATATAATAAAAGAAGAATTAAAATTATCAAAAGACTCTTACTCATTAATTGAGAAATTTTCTCTTGCTGGAAGAAATCCTAATCTTTTTGCTGATTTTGATAAAACAGAGCTTAATAAAATTAAGAAAAAAGATAAAGAAACTTTAGCTTTTTTAAAACAAAAACTTAATATACCCATCTCAAATGAGGGACAAATTGACATAAATACTCCTAAGGTTGCAAAAAACTTAACCTTATTTATTTGCGGTTGTATATTAAGGGGAGCCAATAATGAAATACTTTATCAAATTAATAAACGTACGCTACTAGAAGTATAATTCACCAAATGTGAATTATACTTCTTTTATAACAAATGCTATATCATCTCCATTAATAATACAGTAATCTTTATTATTAATTTCATATATAGATATTGATGTAATAATTGTTTTTATTTCTTTTCTATTGGAGTATTTACCATTATCTAGCTTTTGGGATATTGTGCATGAGTATACTTTTAAACCGATTAAATCATAAAGAGGATTTATGTAATAAAGATTATTTTTTATATACATAAATCCAAGAAAAACTATTAAGATATATGTAAAAATTAAATTTACATAATCATTCAATTCTATTGATACTAATGGTAATACATTAGCCAACACATAATTAGAAGTATTAATTTTATCTTGTATTAAGTTATCTACCTTTACTGAAACATAATTATATTTTTCTTGATTAAAAATATCTCTTTTATAAAAAATTATTACATATACTAATGAAAATATCTCAATTATAACTAATATAAAAGCCCCAATTTGTGGGGTAATAAATTTCACATCTAATACTTTAAAAGAATTATCCCAATATTTTAAAATTATATAAACACTAAAAGGTAGCATTGATGTAATAAAAGAAGCTATTTTTAAAACTGTGTATTTTTTTGCTCTCAAATTATTTTTATACTTAAATATATTCATAATTTCTATTCCGCCTTACTAATTAAATTCTATTAAATTAACATATTTATAATAATTTAAAATAATAACAATATTTTAGCAATAAAAATTAGTTACATCAACCTCGTACATATGTTCTCATGTTTATGATATAATATTACCATACTTTAGATAAAAGGGGTAATGATATATGAAAATATTAGAAAAGATATATAAAATAATCGAAGAAGAAGGTATAATAGTTGAGGAAGTAAAATTTAAATACTACTATATGGATGGAATCTATTTTAAGGTTCCAGGGTTATCACCTACTATTGGAATTAGGAAATCTATCTCAAACGATTCTAAAAGACTGGTTTCTACTCTCGCTGAGGAACTGGGCCATCATTTCACATCTTATGGAGATTTAACAGCTGAATGCTTTGTCTACTCCGAGAAAATCCAAAGATCAAAACAAGAAAGATTAGCTAGAAAGTGGGCTACTGAATTCATCATGCCCTATGATAAGCTTATAAAAGCTATTAAGAAAGGCTGCAGGTCTATTGATGACTTGTCAGACTATTTTAATGTTACACCTGTTTTTGTGTTAGATAGGTTTTATTTCTTACGCTTAGAAAGACCTAATTTAAATATAGAAGGTATCTCCTATTCCATAAATCAATCAATTTATTATGATAAGGAGAATATTCATTATGAGAGGTAGTGTCTACAAAAAACATAATTCTTGGTATTACTTAGTTGATATAGGAATTGATCCTCAGACTGGAAGTAGAAGAAGAAAGGTTAAAGGAGGTTTTAGAACTAAGGCTGAAGCTGAAGCAGCGCTTTCTATAGTTATTAATAAAGTTAATTCAGGAACTTTAATTGAAGAATCTAAGATGACTGTTGAGGAATATCTAGATTATTGGCTTAATACTTATTGCAAGGCTAATTTAGCTCCCTCTACTCTTAAAAGATATAGAGAATTAGCTAAAACTATAAATAAACATCTAGGTAAAACTAAGTTAGCTTCTCTTAAGTCTACTGATATTCAAGAGTTTTATAATGAGCTGCTAACAGAAACTAATCTATCCCCTACTACTATATTAAAGGTTCACAGAATGTTCCATACGTCTTATAAGAATGCGTATTCATTGAAGTTAGTAACTTCTATACCTACTAGTGCTGTAAAGCCTCCTAGAGCCAATAAAGTTGATTTTAGTGTTTGGGATGGTGAAGAAGCTAGTTTATTCTTGGAACTTATTAAGGAACATAATATATACATACCAGTATCTCTAGCTCTTCAAACAGGCATGAGGTTAGGTGAGATACTTGCATTAAGATGGGATAATATTAATATTCCTGGTAAGTCTCTAGCTGTTAGAAATAGTTTAAGCTATATACATAAGGAACTTATTATAAAAAGACCTAAGACCTCAAGCTCTATTAGAACCATAGCTCTTATGGATTCAACTATTAATAATCTTAAGGCTTTAAGAAAGAAGCAGCTTCTTCTTAAAACTGAAACTGGTATCGAATATGATTATATATGTTCTTGGGAAAATGGTCGCAATATGCTTCCTGATTATGTATCTAAGACTTTTCAGAAGTTGATTAAACAATATAATTTTAAGAAGATAAGATTCCATGATTTAAGACATACTCATGCTACTCTACTACTGCAGCAAGGTACTCATCCAAAGATAGTTAGTGAGCGTTTGGGGCATGCAAATATCAGTATGACTTTAGATATTTACTCTCATGTTCTGCCTAATATGCAGCTAGAAGCAGTTAGAAAACTAGAGAATATTTTTACTTAATTTTTTGCTATGTCACCTTTTCGTCACCCATGCAGTATTTCCCACAAAAATATAAACCCTGTAAACATGAGTGTTTGCAGGGTTTTAATCTTATTTTGGTCTGAGTAGCGGGACTTGAACCCGCGACCCCAAGAACCTCTAAAGGTATAAAATTATAAAATACTAAAAGCCATCAAAGTCTTTATTTATCTAGGTTTGTGAGCATTTCTTACTTTTCTTAAAATACTAAAAAAAGCTATAAATTATTAAATTATGGCACCTTTTTGTCCACCTTATTTTCTATTATTTTAAGCTTAATTGAGATTTTGATGAAACCTTTCCATCACTAAAAGTTACATTCATATTTGAGCCATTTTTATTTACCCATGAATACATTGTTGAATCACTATTCATAATTTTACCTTCGCTTATAAGTACTCCTTCATCTAAAATCCCTTTAACTTCATCATAGCTCATCCCATTATTTACTTTATTATACTTATCCATGTTAACATCTGCTTTAGAACTCACTAATCCTAACTGGCTCTTTGTTTTAGTAATGTCATTTTGAATTGTTATATTAATAGAAGTCAATCCATCCCCTTTCCATGCATACATAGTTGTCTTTAATCCACCAGCTTCAGATGAAGATTTTTCTTCTCCTTCTCCTAGTATTGCTTTTACTTCATCATAAGACATTCCCATGTTTATCTTCAAAAAATTGTCATATGATATTTTTCCTTCCGCTTTTTCGGGTTCCTTTTTTTCAGGTTCCTTATCAGACACTGTACTACTATCAGATGTTGAATTTGCAGGCTTACTAGAAGAACACCCGCTGAGAACCGCCATAGAAAAAGTTAATAGACCTGCCATACCTATTCCTAATAATACTTTTTTAATTCTTTCATTCTTTTTAACCATTATAATCCCCCTCAAATTCTATAATTATATAATTCCACTATATTATACAAAAAACATAACTTTTTTCCAATAAAATTTTGTATTGTTTATAAAACTTTTACTATTATTTTTATTGAGCTTTTAATAGAGTATCGTATGCCTTTTGAAAACACTCCAGAAATATCTTCTAATTCATATTTTTCACCAAAAAAGTTATTAGTTTTCATTTTCATTAGCGAAAGTATAGGCTTACTCCTCCATCTTAATTGATGCAGGAGCTTTTATATTATTTCCTAAACAATGCTTTTAAAGTATTCTTACCTACTAACGAATCATCTTCAAGTCCTCTATCTCTTTGAAATTGAACTACTGCTCTGTAGGTTTCTCCCCCAACACCATAAACTCCATCTGCTCCATAGTTAGATAATTTATATCCTAATTGAATTAATCTCTTTTGGATAACTCTAACCAAGTCATTCCTCTGACCTTGGGCTACCAATGCTCTATCAAATACTGCTATTGTTAAATATCCTAAATATCCATCAGTCGCTAAACCATCGCTACAGAGTTTATTCAAAGCTCTCTGTAAGTCCTTAACAATATCTCCTGTTATATAGTACCTCTGAAACTGGAGACATAACAACTGGTGACTTTCCATTAACTGCTCTAACTTCTGACATGAATACATCTTTATTTAACCCTGTACCTGGACAATCTGTAGAGAACAACTCTCTATGGAATCTCACATACTTACTTCTATCGTCAAAATACTTAGCTAATCTTAAAATGTTATCCTTTTGAGCACCATCTAACGTTTCTGCACCTATATTAAAATTACCCAAAATTTCACAAGCAAAAGCACCAGTGTTCTTACCTAATATTGAAGTTGGGGTTGTACTAAAATCTCTACTAGTAAAGAATAATCCATTAGGCAGTAAGGTAATATGTTGCCCTATATCTGACCATCCATTAACATTTACATGATAGTTTTTCATATTTTGTTGTAGCACTAAACCATTGTTACCATGAAATTCTGCTTTACATGGTTTATAAGTATGATGTACATATAACTTCACATGATTATAGTTGTTTAATCTTCCTAATAATTGATCTAATGTTAAAATTTCAAATCCCATTTTTATCATCCTTTCAAATTTTATTTAATAAATATAAAAGGAGCCATAAGGCCCCATATATTACTTTGATATGCTTTTATTTATTTTTCCATCATCCAAATAGTCTTTATCCAATACATATAACAAGTTAGGGTTTAGCGCAATGTTCACATTTTTATCTATTTCTTTTTCTTTTTATCGGATGAAGTAGTTTTGGAGCTGGTACCTGCTTTATTATTTTTATTTGCTTTTGGCTTTTTAGTTGAGCCACTTTTACTTTTTCCTTTATCAGGCATAGTATTTCCCCCTTAATTTTAATTATCATATCCATATTTATGAAAGCAATTTATAACCGCAAATAAATTTAACCACATTACTTCTTAAATATTTATTTAGAAATATTGTGGTCAAATTTTAAACTATAGAATTATGCAGATTAATCCGCCATTACCTTCATTAATAATTTTTTGAAGTGTTTTTTGTATTTTTACTTGTACATCTTCTGGCATCTTATATAACTTGTTTTGAAGTCCTTCTTTTACTAATACTTCTAAAGACTTTCCAAACATATTACTCTGCCATAGTTTTGATGGATCATTTTCAAATTGGTTAAGTAATGATTTCATTAATTCTTCTGTTTCTTTTTCAGTTCCCATAATAGGAGATATTTCAGTTTCTATATCCGCTTTTATTAAATGTAGGCTAGGCGCACTAGCTTTTAGTTTTATTCCATATTTAGAACCATGTTTAACTATTTCAGGTTCTTCAAATTTCATTTCTGAAAGCTGAGGAGCTACTAATCCATAACCTGTATCTTTAACATCTTGTAATGCTATTGATACTTTGTCGTATTCAACTTTTGCATGGTGAAGGTCTTTTACTAAATCTATAAGGTGTGATTCAGATGCTATTTCTGTATCACATAGCTCGCTTAGAATTTTATAGAATATTCCATCCTTAGGCTTCATATTAATTCTAGCTGTACCATTTCCTAAATTCATTTCAGTAACTTCTGATTGTGCAAAGATATCTTCTCCAGAATTATTATTTAGGCATTCTTTTATATCTCTGACTTTAAATATGTTCTCACACATTGATTTTACTATGTTTATAAAATTAGATTTTAACCAATGAGAACCTTCTAATTTTTCTATCCACTCAGGCATATCTATGTTTATTTCTTTTACAGGGAACTCTTTAAGTACTTTTTTGAATAATTTTTGTATGGATCCTTCATCCATTTTTTGTACATCCATTATTTCAACTGATACATTATACTTTAATTCCATGCTTTTCTTTAATTCCATTGTTTCTGTAGCATTAGGATTATTTGTATTTAATATTACTATAAATGGTTTATTTATAGATTTTAATTCTCCTATAACCCTTTCTTCAGCCTCTACATAGTCTTCTCTTTGTATTCCTGTGATAGATCCATCTGTAGTTACTACAAGACCTATTGTTGAATGATCTGTTATAACCTTTCTTGTTCCTATCTCAGCAGCATCTTCAAAAGGAATCTCATAATCAAACCATGGTGTATTTACCATTTTAGGATTGTTTTCTTCTATATAGCCTAAAGCTCCTTTAACTATATATCCAACACAATCTACAAGTCTGACTTTTAGTTTCAATTCCTCCTCTAAGGATATTTCTACTGCTTCGTTAGGTACAAATTTAGGTTCAGTAGTATGGATTGTTTTTCCTGATCCGCTTTGTGGTAATTCATCCTTTGCTCTTTCTTTTTTATAAGAATTTTCTATGTTCGGTATTACCATAAGATCCATAAATCTTTTTATAAATGTTGATTTACCAGTTCTTACAGGTCCTACAACCCCAACATAAATATCTCCTTGGGTTCTTTCCGCTATATCTTTATAGATATTATAATCTTCCAAGATAATCCTCCTAATAATATTATTGACAATATATATATATTAGATAATTTATAAAAGTATACTGAAATTTTGGGATTTAGTTTATCTTTTTTAACCATCGTTTACGAGTATTTCTAATAATATATATTTCTGAAATTCTACTTATTATAAGATATTTGTATCCTATCCAAAATATACACTTGAAATCGTTACATAAGAAAAAATATATTTTCTTCATAAAATAAAAACGTTGCAAAATAATTTATTAATTACTTTACAACGTTTCTTTAATTAAAACTTTTCACTTTTTTTATCTCTTAACATCAACTCTTGAATTCCTCTTACAGGATCTTCTCCTTTAAAAAGAACATTATATAACAAGTCTGTTATAGGCATGGATACATGCAGATGTTCTTTCAAATCATAAAAGGCTTTGCAAGCTTTAACGCCCTCAACAACCATTCCAATTTCCTTTAATGTTTCATCTAGAGTCAGGCCTTTACCTATTAATATTCCAGCTCTTCTATTTCTAGAATGCATGGATGTACAGGTAACTATTAAGTCTCCCATACCAGTAAGCCCATAAAAAGTTTCTTCTTTTCCACCTAGGCTTTTGCCTATTCTAGAAATCTCTTTCATACCTCTAGTAATCAATGCAGCTCTTGTATTATCTCCATATCCTATGGCATCAAGAATTCCTGCAGCAACAGCTATTATATTTTTAACTGCTCCTCCAACTTCAACACCAACTAAATCATCATTTGTATAAACTCTTAAGTCTGGTGTCATAAACAATTCTTGCACCTCTTCAGCTAACTTCATATCTTTGCTTGTCGATACTATAGTCGTAGGAATACCTTGAGCTACCTCTTCTGCATGAGAAGGCCCTGATAGTATTACTGGCGAGTGATTTAAAGTTTCTTCTATAACTTCTGATAACCTTAAGTTACTATTTTCTTCTATTCCTTTTGCTAAGGAAACAATTAATTGTTCCTCTTTTAAAAGTGGTTTTATTCTCTCACACATTTCTCTAACAGCAAAAGAAGGTATAGTAAGAACTATATATTTAACTCCTTCTAGTGCAGTTTCAAGGTCAGCTGTAGCTGTTACATTTTCAGGTATAATAATATCTTTTAAGTATTTTATATTTCTTCTATGTTCATTAATTTCTTTAGCTTGAACTTCATCTCTAAGCCAAAAGTTAACTTCATATCCCTTATTCGCTATTAATACCGCAAGGGCTGTTCCAAAACTACCCCCACCTAAAAAAGCAACTTTATTCATCCCTTATTCCTTTCTTTCCCTGTACTCAATATCTATACCAGTCCCTTTAAAGTCAAAACTTTCTCTAAGCTGATTTTCTAAATATCTCTCATAAGAAAAATGTGATGCATTTCTATCATTAACAAAGAATAAGAACTTTGGTGGTTTTGTAGCAACTTGAGTTGCATAAAATATTTTTAATCTTTTAAGTCCCACTACTGGAGGTTCTTTCATTAATACTGCTTTATTAATAACCTCATTTAATATTCCCGTAGATATTCTCTTAGAGTAGTTAGCATAACAATATTTAGCTACTTCTAATACTTTATGAACTCTTTGACCTGATAAAGCTGATATAAATAAGTAGTTAGCATATGGCATAAAGTTTAATTTTGCCATTAAATCTTTTTGATATAAATTCATAGTTTTATCATCTTTTTCTATAAGATCCCATTTATTAACTATTACCATAATAGCTTTGTTAAGTTCATGTGCATACCCAATGATTTTTTCATCTTGATCTGTTACACCTTCTTGAGCATCTACCATAAGTATACACACGTCTGCACGCTCAACAGCTGCATAGGTTCTTATAACTGAGTATCTTTCTATTTCTTCTTTTACTTTACTCTTTCTTCTAAGCCCAGCTGTATCTATAAGTATAAATTTCCCATCTTCTGTTTCTAAGTAGCTATCTATAGCGTCTCTAGTAGTTCCTGGTATATCTGAAACTATTACTCTATCTTCACCTAAAAGCTTATTTATTAAAGAGGATTTTCCTACATTAGGTTTACCTATCATGGCAATTTTAATGTAATCTTCATCTTCGTCTTGATTTCCTAATTCTTTAAAGTGCTCTACTACTCTGTCAAGCATATCTCCTAAACCTAAACCTTGAGACGCTGATATAGTAATAGGGTCACCTATTCCTAAATTATAGAACTCCCAAGCATTATCTTCTTCTTTGAGAGAATCTACTTTATTAACAACTAGAACTACTGGCTTTTTGCTTTTTCTAAGCATTTGCGAAACTTCATTATCTGCACCAGTTAATCCTTCTTTACCATCAACTATAAAAACTATAACATCTGCTGTTTCAATAGCAATTTGCGCCTGTCTTCTCATTTGCTTAACTATTATATCTTGATTTTCAGGTTCTATACCACCTGTATCAATCATTGTAAAATTATAATTAAGCCACTCTGCTTCTGCATAAACTCTATCTCTAGTTACTCCTGGAGTATCTTGTACTATGGATATTCTTTTTCCTGCTAATTTATTAAATAGGGTTGATTTCCCAACATTAGGTCTACCAACTATAGCAACTATAGGCTTTCCCATCTTTTATTCCTCCTGTAAATGCGTATTAATCTTGTCAATTAAATCTTCACCAGTATAATCGACAACTATAACTTTTATATTTAATGCCTTTTCAATATCTATTATTTTCATATCATCAAGCATTATTTGTTCTTTTGAATTTGAAAGTTCATAACCTTTTCTAAACATATTACTAGATAAAATTAAATAGTCAGTTTTTATCTTGCCCTTTAATTGTTCTATAATATCTTTTCCAGTAAGAAGTCCTGCAACTGTAATAGTTTCTCCAAAGAAGTAATTCTTAATTTCATAAACGTCTAAAATTATATTAGGATTAGCTTCGTTAATAACTTCACTTGCCCATAAAAGTTCTTTATATGCAGATACTCCAGATGCAATTGTAAAACTCCCTTTATTTTTATTGCTTAAGTAATTAAGCGAATCTTTAATATATTTTCTAAATAAGGTAATCATTCCAATTCCGTCTTCTAGCTGATCATATTCTCCATAAAAATCTTCACTTGGAAGATCCATCTCTGCTAAAACGTAAAATTCATCTGAAAGTCTAACAAAAGGAGCTCCTATCTCCTTTATATACTTTTGTTGAAGCTTCTTTAAATCCTCTATTTCTTTTTTAGCTGTATCCTTGTTAAAAATCTCAAGCTCTTTTAAGCCTTTTCTATGTTTTGTTATTCCTATTGGTACAGCTGCCACATTTTGAACTGAAGGATAAAGTTTATATAAGTCTTCAACTGTCCTTTTAAGTTCTTCTCCATTGTTAATTCCAGGCACTACAACTATTTGAGCATTAATCTCAATTTCCGCTTCTGCTAATCTTTTTAATCTATCATAAAGATTTCCAGCAAACCTATTGTTAAGCATCTGAACTCTTAACTTTGGATCAGTTGTATGTACGCTAACATTTATAGGACTTATTCTGTAGCTTATAATTCTATCTATATCTTCTTCCTTCATATTAGTGAGAGTTACAAAGTTTCCTTGTAAAAAAGATAATCTAGAATCATCATCTTTAAAATAAAGTGTATCTCTCATTCCTCCAGGAAGTTGATCTATAAAACAAAATATACATTTATTAGAGCAGCTTTTTGCTTTATCCATAATAGAGCTCTCAAAGTCCACACCTAAATCCTCTTGAATATCTTTGTCTGCTTCTAATATCCAAACTTCTCCATCGGATTTTTCTATTTCAACCTCTATATATTCATCATTCATTAAAAACTTATAATCTATGATATCTTTAACCGGAGTATCATTTATGGATACCAAATAATCTCCTACTTCAATGCCTAGTTCTTCTCCCAAACTATTAGGTTCAACACTAGTAATCTTATTTTTCATTTCTAGTCTCCTAAATTATTTACTTTCATTATGTAATATTAACTTAATTAATAACTTTAGTCAATAAAAAAGGAGCCTAGGCCCCTTTTTTAAAGCTATTCATTTAAATCTACATATTTCCCAGTTTTAAGATATATAGTCCATTCACATATGTTTGTAACATGGTCTGCAATTCTCTCTAAGTATTTACATACAAATAAGAATTGTGCTGACTGTTGTATTGTATTATGGTCTTTACTCATTAATAGAAGTAGTTCTTCAAAAACAGCTTTATATAAGTCATCTACCTCATCATCCATCTTGCAAATTTCAAGTGCTCGTATATCATCTGATTCCACATAAGCATCTATAGATATTTTTATCATATTTTGAACTTTCTCAGCCATTTCACTAATGTGTTTAAGTTCCTTTATATATATTTCTTCTTTTAACTTCTTTGCAATCTTACATATATCTACTGCATGATCTGCCATTCTTTCTAAATCGGTAACTATCTTAGCAGTTGTAAATATATTTCTTAAATCTATAGCTAAAGGCTGCTCAGTTGCTATAAACTTTATACATGCATCTTCTATTTCTTTCTGCAAATCATCAACTAAATCATCTTTTTTTATTGTTTCGTTTGCTAACTTTATGTCTTTATTTTTTAATGCTTCCACTGAATTAAAAATTTGCTTTTCCACGATGCTGCCCATTTTTATAATTGCATCATGTAATTTTTGTAGTCTTAAATCTGATGAAGTTCTTGTCATAATTCTCGCTCCTTTTAAAGTATTTTATCCAAATCTTCCTGTAATATAATCCTCTGTCCTTTTATCTCTAGGTTTATAGAATATATTCTCTGTTAAATCATATTCTACCACTTCTCCATTTAAGAAAAAAGCTGTTTTATCTGCAATTCTACCTGCTTGTTGCATATTATGTGTTACTATTATTACTGTATATTTCTTTTTTAATTCATCCATAAGTTCTTCAACTTTACTAGTAGAAATAGGGTCAAGTGCAGAAGTTGGTTCATCCATTAATAACACTTCTGGTTCTACAGCTAAACTTCTTGCTATACATAGTCTTTGTTGTTGTCCACCTGATAGTCCTAAAGCACTTTTCTTTAATCTATCCTTAACTTCATTCCAAAGAGCAGCTCCTTGTAAACTTTTTTCTACAATTTCATCTAATTGACTTTTATTCTTTATTCCATGTATTCTTGGGCCATATGCTATATTATCATAAATAGACATAGGGAAAGGATTTGGTTTTTGGAATACCATCCCTATTCTTTTTCTTAATAATATTTCATCATAATCGCTATATATATTTTTTCCCTCAAAGAGTACTTCCCCTTCAATTCTTACACTATCTATTAAATCATTCATTCTGTTTATAGTTCTTAAAAATGTTGATTTACCACATCCTGAAGGTCCTATAAGGGCTGTTACAGAATTATTGTCTATTTGAAGAGAAACCTCTTTTAAAGCTTGTGAAGTCCCGTAAAATAAATTTAATTTTTTTGTTTCAATAATACTCATGTTTTCCTCCTACTTTCCACTATACGATTTATATAATGCATTTCCAATTAATCTAGCTATAATGTTAAATAATAATACTGCAAGAATTAAAACTGCTGATGTACCACTAGCTATCTTAGCAGCATCTGGAACTATGCCTTCAGCATTAAGCTTCCAGATGTGTACTGCTAAAGTTTCTGCTGGTTTGAATAATGAAAATGGTGATACATTATTTGTAAGACTTATATTAGAGAATCTAAGTCTTCCTGCACTAAGTCCTGCTGTATATAGAAATGCAGCTGCTTCACCAAATATTCTTCCTGAAGCTAAAATTATTCCTGTTAATATTTGTGGCATTGCAGAAGGTAATATTACCTTTTTTATCGTTTGCCATTTAGTAGCTCCTAACCCTAAACTTGCTTCTTTTACTTTTTTAGATGATTCCTTTATAGCAGTTTCACTAACTCTAGCTAAAGCTGGTAAATTCAATATTGAAACTGATAGAGCTCCTGCCAAAAGAGAATAACCCCAGCCAAAGTAAGTTACAAATATCAATAATCCAAATAAACCTATTACTATTGATGGTAAAGATGCCATAGTTTCTATTGATAATCTAACAAACCTAACAAATCTACCTTCCTTTGCGTATTCAGCTAAGAATATCCCTGCACCTATACCAAAAGGTACAGTTATTATTAAAGAAATTATCAACATATACACTGAATTAAATAATTGTGGTCCTATTCCACCACCAGCCGCAGTGGTTTTTGGTGCGCCGAATAAAAACTTAAAGTTTAACGAAGATGCACCTCTATAAATAACAACTGCGAAAAATGATACTAATAATAATACAACTAAAGAAGCTATTATATATAAAATAACGGTAGCTATTTTGTCTTGCGTTTTTGCACTCATCTCTCTTCACCTCTAGATCCTATTTTTCTTATTATTAATATAAATACAAAACTTATAATTAATAGTATAAGTGCAAGTGTCCATAAAGCATTGTTCCATGTTGATCCACCTGCTGTATTAGCCATATCCATAGTTATAATACTTGTTAGAGTTGCCATAGACTCTGTTAATTTAAATGGCAGTCTTGCAGTATTTCCTATAACCATCTGAACTGCTAATGCTTCTCCAAAGGCTCTTGCAATACCTAAAACAACACCTGTTAATATACCATTTTTACCTGCTGGCAATATTACTTTTATTATTGTTTGCCATCTAGTTGCCCCTAATCCATAAGAGGCCTCTAAATATTCTCTTGGTACAGTTTTAATAGCATCAGATGAAAGTGAAGCTATTGTAGGTAATATCATTACACTAAGTACTAAAATACCTGCAAGCAAACTAAATCCAAGACCACCAAAAGAGTTTTTTATTAGAGGAATAAGAACTGTTATACCCATCCATCCGTAAACAACTGATGGTATTCCAACAAATAGTTCTAAAACTGGTTGAAGTACAGTTTTTCCTATTTTAGATGATATCAAATTCATAAATATAGCCAAAGCTATAGCTATAGGGGCACTAATTATTACTGCTCCAACAGATATAAATGTTGACCCTAATATAAATACTAAAGCACCATATTGCGGAATATCTCCACTAGGATTCCATCTTGTTCCAAATAAAAATCCACTTAAACTCTCTCCATCTTTTATAAAAGTCTGAACCCCTTTGGAGGCTATAAATATCATGATAGTTAGAGTAATTATAATTATCATTACTCCGCAGAAATATGCATATCCTCTTCCAGCATATTCATTTTTAATTTTCTTTAATACATTTTTTGAGTCTTCCATTTTTGTACTTTCCCCCTCACTGAATTTAGGACTGGCGCATTTGCCAGTCCTTGGAGAATTAAGATTATTATTTAACCTTCATTTCAGCTCCACTGATATATCCTTGTTTTTCAACAACTTCTTTATTTGCATCACTTGTTATATAATCGATAAATGCTTTAGCTATTTCATTTGGTTCTCCTTTTGTATACATATGTCCCCATGCCCAGAATGGATATTTGCCTGTTGTTATGTTAGCAACTGTAGCTTCAATATTATCAATTTTAACTGCTGCCAACTTGCTCTTAGCTTCATCACTATTTAAGTAAGATAATCCTACATAACTTATTGCTCCATCTGAGTTTTCCATAGCTTTAACTACTGCGCCATTACTTTCTTGAGTTACACCTATTTGATCATTTTCTAATTCTTTTTTTCCATCAAGAATTGTTTTGATAAATGTAGCTCTAGTTCCTGATGAACTTGGTCTATGAACTATAATTATTTCTTTATCTGGTCCTCCAACTTCTTTCCAGTTCTTAGCCTTACCAGAGAATATATCTTGAATTTGTTGTTTTGTTAAATTAGTTACATTAAGGTTTTTGTTTACAACAACTGCAAAACCTTGAGCTACTACTTTGTGGTCTATTAACTCTTTCGCTTTAGCAGCATCTAATTTTTCTTCTGCAAATACATCAGAATTACCTACATCTACAGAACCTTCTGATACCTGAGTTAACCCTTGACCTGATCCACCAGCTTGTGCATTAATTGTAACATCTGGATTTTCATCTTGGAATGGTTCTGCTGAAGCTTCTATTAATGGTAATAAAGCAGATGATCCTGATAATGTTATACTTCCACTTAAATTTTTCTTATCTGGAGTTGAATTGTCAGTCCCTTTTGAGCAACCTGCAAAAGCTCCTAATCCTATTGTTAATGATAATCCTAAAATAGCTAACTTTATACCTCTTCTTTTCATCTTTTAACCTCCAAAGATTCTTTCATGTTTATTTCTTTCTATGCATTTATTATTCCTTACAAATAATATAATAAACATTAAAAGTTAACCTGTTATTAGTTTGATGTTAAGTAATATTAGATAATTGTTAAGAAAAGTTAACAATTGAATAATTTCTTGAAATTCTTATATTAAATAAAAATAAGATGCATCAAAGGTTATAAACTTCCCTTGAGGCATCCTATTTTTATATATGTTTTATTTTCACTATAAAATTACTTCCTTTACCTAAGACACTATTAACTGTAATATCTCCATTAAAATTCTTAACTATATGTTTAACTATAGCCAATCCAAGGCCTGTTCCACCCTTTGCTCTGCTTCTAGCTTTATCTACCCTATAGAAACGTTCAAATATTCTAGGTATTTCAGATTCCGGAATACCACAACCAGTATCCTCAACCTCTATTACTAGTTTATTGTCCAAATTATAGCTTCTAAAAGTAACTTTATCTCCTTCCTCAGAATACTTAATCGCATTCTCTATAAGATTAATTAACATTTGTTTAAACCCATCTCTACTTCCGTAAAGATATTTGGTATTATTATTTTTAAACTCTAATTTAATTTTTTTATCCTCTATTAGGTTATTCATAAGAATAAAAACATCATCAATAACAGCATTAGGGAAAAATTCTTCCTTAAAAACATCACCCTTTTGTTCAATATTAGAAAGGGTTAATATATCATTAATAAGCCTTGTAAGCCTCTCAGCCTCATCATTAATTATATTTAAAAAACGTTCCCTATTCTCATCATCTTTCACATATTTAAGAGTTTCAGCAAACCCTTTTATTGATGTTAATGGAGTTTTAAGTTCATGGGATACATTTGCTACAAATTGAGACCTTATATTCTCAAGCCTTCTTATATCAGTAATATCTTGTAAAACTGCAACTGTTCCTATATAATCAAGTCCATTTATAATATCAGCTGTTCTTATTCTAAGAATACTTTCTTTTGGCCAAATTATTTTAATTTCATGAACACGTACATCTTTTTTCTCAAATAATAGATCTAACTCAAAATCACGTATGTGATCCATAAGAGGTTCCCCTATTATATCCTTTTTTATTCCAAATATCTTTTTAGAATAATGGTTCATCATTATGACATTATGTTTTCTGTCTACAGCTATCACACCACTATCCATACTTTGTAATATAGCTTCTAATCGATTCTGCTTGTCTAAAACTTCATTTATCTTTCCTTGTAATTGATCTGCCATATTATTAAATGTTTTTCCTAATGTACCTAGTTCATCATTGGATAATATTTTTACTCTCCTGTTTAATTCCCCTCTAGCAATTCTAGAAGTGATAAACTCCATTTCTCTAACAGGCTCTAATATAACCCTAATTAATTTTAAAGATATTATAATAGAAACAGAAATTACAATTGCAAGTATAACTAAATAATATTTTAAAAGTCCATCTTTAAATACTTTAGTATTCTCTATAGCAATAGAGGTTCTTATAATACTTCCATCATTTAATTTTGTAGCATAATACACTAATGTTTTCTTTAGTGTGGTTGAATATCTTACAGCGGAGCCTTCTCCTTCTTCTTCTGCTTCTTTAACTTCCTCCCTGTTATTATGATTTTCAAGTGTAGATTTATCTACATTTGTATCATAAATTACAGTTCCGTCAGGCAATATATATGTGATTCTTACTTGCTTTGCTTCTTCATCAGCCTTAACTAGTTCCTTTAGATTTTCAATTTTACTTAAATCTGAATATTTTATTAAATCATTATAGAATTTTAAAGTTTCCTTAGAACTGTCGATATATCTATAATTTACTATGGCTATAAATGAAGAACTTATTACAATTAATGCAAATAAGATTGCTATAATTACAGTTATTAATATCTTCTTTTTCATATTTAATCTCCATTAAAAAATCTATAGCCTATTCCTCTAATTGTTTCTATTAACTTAGGATTTTTATCGTCTATCTCAATTTTTTTTCTTAGATGTCTTATATGAACATCTACAGTTCTTGTTTCACCAATGTACTCATATCCCCATATTTTATCAAGTAAAGTTTCTCTTGTTAAAACTCTCCCTCTATTTTTTATAAGTATTTCTAACAGTTCAAATTCTTTTAATGTTAAATCTACCTTTTCTCCATCCTTTACCACTTCATGTTTATTAAAATCTACTGATATATTAGAAAAACTGAAAGCTCTTTCTGAAGTTGGAGTAGTATTAATTCTTCTTAAAACAGCCTTAACTCTTGCAAGAAGTTCTCTTATTGAAAATGGCTTTGTTATATAATCATCAGCACCTAATTCAAGCCCTAATATTTTATCTAATTCTTCACTCTTAGCAGTGGTCATAATTATAGGTATATTTTGAGCATTAGGATCTTTTCTTATTTCCTTACACACATCATACCCATCTAACCCAGGTAACATTAAATCTAATAATACTAGATTAGGCAAATCATTTTTAGCCTTTTTTAATGCATCTATACCATTAGTAGATGTAGTGACCTTATATCCAGCATTCTCTAAATTGAATTTTAATAACTCCAATATATGTTCTTCATCATCTACAATAAGAATTTTTTCATTAGCCACAAAAATCCCTCCAATTAATTATCTTTTAACTATAAACGAATAACATCTTCCAGCTTCATTTCCATCTCTTCTATAGGAATGTAATTTATTATTCGTATCGCAACAAGTACATAATTTAATAGTCTGTATATTTTCTTCTTTTATCCTATTATTCCTCAATGTCTTTAATATTACTTTCTCTAATGAAAGATTTCTTCCCTCAAAAAGATTTTCTCCCTGGAAAGATTCCTTATTATTAAACTTATCTCTTAATTCTTCACTAACCTCATAGCAGCATTGCCTAATATGGGGCCCTATAATAACTTTAATATCTTCTTCATTTGATTTATATTTATCTTTCATCATGCTTATTGCATTCTTAACTATTTCATCATAAGTTCCTCTCCATCCACTGTGAACTGCACTTATGACGCCCTTAACCTTATCATATAATATAACTGGCACACAGTCTGCATAAAAAACACCTACTCCTACATTCTTTAAAATTGTAATGAGACCATCTGCCTCTTCGCTATTAGTTTCTTCATTAACATCAGATACATTTATGATTTTATCTGAATGTATTTGGGTAAGATACTTTATAGAACTTAATTCAAATATATCTTTTAACTTCTCTATATTATTCCTGCCTTTTTCAAGCTTTCTGTTATAATTTTTATCTCCTATAGAAAAATATATTTCAAACTTATCATCAGAAAATGATATGAATTCTTCATTATTAATTTTTGTCATCAATTATCCTCCTCAAGTAATTTAATTTTAACATTTTATAGTTAATTTGAAACATTATAATTGCTTTTTTAACTTAATTATAACAAAAGGACTACCTTCTATTAGTAGTCCTTGTTTGTCATTAAGCTTTTAATTTCCTGTAAAAAAGTATTGATATCCTTAAATTGTCTGTATACAGATGCAAATCTAACATAGGATACTTCATCTATTACCTTAAGCCTTTCCATTATCATCTCACCAATATATTCTGACTTAACCTCAGAAATCATCTTATTACTAATAGCTTTTTCAACATCATTAGCTAAATCTTCAATTTGAGCTCTAGATACAGGTCGCTTTTGGCATGCTTTTATTAAACCGCTAACTATTTTTTCCTTTGAGAAAATCTCGCGGTTCATATCCTTTTTAATTACCAAAATAGGTATATCTTCAACCTTTTCATAAGTTGTGTATCTTTTCCCACAGCTAAGACATTCTCTTCTTCTTCGAATAGCTGTAAAATCCTCTGTAGAACGAGAATCAACAACCTTACTTTCTTCATAAGAACAATATGGACATCTCACTAACTTCACGCCCTTCTTTTCTAATGTAATTATATTATACAGTCAATAGACGATTTTTTCTAGAGTATTTCATCCATAAATGTATTTAACTTAACTAAAATAACATCATCACCTATTTTTATTATATCTTTCCATGGTACTTCTATAAATTCAACTTTACCAAACCAAGATCCTTTTTGAACTGGAATAAGTATTGACTCTATGGTACTACTTTCACAATCTATTTTAAAATCTCTAGCAAATCCTATTTTAGCTCCACGCTCAATATCAATAACTTCCATAGCTCGAATAGAGTTTATTGAATGTAATTCCTCATCCATTGTTCTCCCCCCTATAACTTTTACTGTATTACATAATATTCTTTAATTAAAAATATATGCAAATAAAAAATATTTCTGCACAATAAAAAATATTTCTGCACGTTTAAAAATATTTCTGCACGTTTAAAAATATTTCTGCACACGTTAAATTAATACAATGCCACTAATTCCTATAAACAATGAAAAATAAGAGCTCAATTGAGCTCTTAGACATACTTTCGCATATGTTTTAATGCTGTTTTTTCTAGTCTACTGACTTGTGCTTGAGAAATACCTATTTCATCTGCGACTTCCATTTGTGTTCTTCCATTAAAAAATCTTAATGTTAATATTAATTTCTCTCTTTCGTTTAATTTCTTCATGGCTTCTTTAATCGATATATTTTCTAACCAACTATCATCTCCATTTTTGCTATCACTAATCTGATCCATTACAAAAATAGCATCTCCACCATCATGGTAAATAGGCTCAAACAATGATACTGGATCTTGTATTGCATCTAATGCAAATACTACCTCTTCTCTTGGTAAATCTAACTCCTTTGCAATTTGAGATATAGTTGGTTCCTTATTATCTTCATTAATTAATCTATCTCTCACTAATAGAGCTCTATATGCAATATCTCTTAAAGATCTGCTTACTCTAATTGAATTATTATCTCTTAAATATCTTCTGATTTCTCCTATAATCATTGGAACAGCATAGGTAGAAAATTTTACATTTTGTGATAAATCAAAATTGTCAATAGCTTTCATTAATCCTATGCAACCCACCTGAAAAAGGTCATCAACATTTTCACCACGGTTGTTAAATCTTTGTATAACACTCAATACAAGCCTTAAGTTTCCTTTTATGAATATCTCTCTAGCACTATCATCTCCAGCTTTCATTTTGAGTAAAAGCTCCTTCATTTCCTTGCCTTTTAGTACAGGAAGCTTTGAAGTATTTACTCCACAGATTTCAACCTTATTAATTATCAAAATGATCAACCCCTTAGGAAGTAATAACTGATTGCATTTAGAGTATATCCCTAAGAAGTAAATTTTATACTGATAATAATTTAAATCATTTTATTCATTTCTTTTTTTAATCTACTTATTATCTTTTTTTCTAACCTCGAAATATATGATTGTGATATCCCAAGCATGTCGGCTACCTCTTTCTGTGTCTTTTCTCTAACCCCATATAATCCAAATCTTAATTTAACTATTTCCTTTTCTCTTTCATTCAAACTTTTAAGAACCATAAACAAAAGTTGTTTGTCCACTTCATCTTCTATTAGGTTATATACTATATCATTTTCTGTACCTAATATATCTGATAATAATAATTCATTTCCATCCCAATCTATGTTAAGTGGCTCATAAAAAGAAATTTCGGCTTTTACCTTTGAATTTCTTCTTAAATACATCAAAATTTCATTTTCTATACACCTTGATGCATAAGTAGCAAGTTTTATCTTTTTTTCAGGATTAAAAGTATTAACAGCCTTTATTAATCCAATAGTACCAACTGAAATTAAATCTTCAACACCTACCCCCGTATTTTCAAACTTTCTAGCTATATAAACAACTAATCTTAGATTTCTTTCAATCAATGTACTTCTTATTCTTTCGTCTCCAGACATAAGATTTTCTACAAGTTCTTCTTCTTCTTCTTTTGATAGTGGTGGTGGTAAAGCATCGCTTCCACCAATATAATAAACCCTCTTTTTAAATAACTTTAATTTGATTACAAGCTTATTAAGTAATAAAAGTATTTTCATCATAACGTCACAACTCCCTTATACTATTCCTCTAGATAACAATGCATTATAAGCTCCTTCTCCGCTTAATATATTTTCTGTTAAACAGACAATAACATCTCTAATCAACTTACTTTTTTCATTTTCAATTACTACATCTTTAACTTTGAAACCCTTTAGCTTTCCACCATCACCATTGATAGTTTTTATATTTATATATATAGCCTCTTTTTCATTAAAATCGGCATATTTACATATATCTCTTTCAACTACAATCACAGGCAAATCTGTAATTGGTTCTCTCAATTCATTTCCTGTATCTAAAAAACCTTTAGCATAAAATTCTTTACTATGGTACTTTATTGTCAAATTGTATATATAATTCTCCACAAACATTTTATCTCTGATTGTATTAACAATTCTTTCAACTAATATAAATATAGTTAATATAGATATTATTAAATATTTTATTGGATAATTATTTATTGTAAGTCCATCTTCTAAGCTATATCCATTACCCATTAAAGAAAATCCAAAGGATACTCCACTTAATATAAATGATGTTAATATTAACACTAATGTTCCCTTAAGTATCTCTTTAACATTTCTACACCTCATAGCTATATAAACCATAATAACAGCTACTATTATTCTAAATGGTAAGGCGGCTAAAATACTCACTTCAGGAAATATCATAACTAAAGTGTAAAAAGCTCCAACCATTGCTGCTATAATTTCCATTCTTCGTTTTCGCTTGGCTCTTAATAACTTCATCATTATTACTATTAAAAATAAATTAATCACAAAATTCTCTATTAAAAATATATCTAAATTTATCTCCATCAATTCCACCTCACAAGTAAATTATAAAACTATTAATATCAGAATTTTGTCATTTTAAACATTATAATTTCAATTATTTTACACTTCTTTTTTACAATAAATTACATTAAAAGTTAAAAAACAGCTATGAGGTTCATAAAACCTCATAGCTGTTTATCATAAATTTTATTATTTTCTTCTATTTCTTAAAAAAGTAGGTATATTTATCTCTTCTGGATCAAAAGCCTGGCTTTCAACTACTTCTTCTTTCTCTCTTGTCATTGTAGTTGCTGCTACTTCTTCTTTAACTTCTTGTTTTTGAATTCTTCTTATTTCTTCTTCAAAACCTGTAGCAATAACAGTTATTCTTATTTCATCTTTTAATGTCTCATCAATCACAGCACCAAATATTATGTTAGCATCTGGGTCAGCAGCCTCTTGAACTATTTCTGCCGCTTCATTAATTTCTAAAAGACCTAAATCAGCTCCTCCAGTAACATTTAATAATACTCCAGTAGCTCCTACAATTGACGTCTCTAATAATGGTGATGATATAGCTTGCTTTGCTGCATCTTGAGCCCTATTATCGCCAGTACCAGTTCCAACACCCATATGTGCTAAACCTTTGTCCAACATAACTGCTCTAACGTCTGCAAAGTCAAGATTAACAAGTCCAGGTATAGTTATTAAATCAGATATACCTTGTACACCTTGTCTTAATACATCATCTGCAAATTTAAAAGATTCAAGTAAAGTAGTTTTTTTATCAACCATTGACAATAATCTTTCATTAGGAATTGTAACTAATGTATCTACTTTTTCTTTAAGATTCTCTATACCCATTTCTGCGTGTTTCATTCTTCTTCTTCCTTCAAAAGGAAATGGCTTAGTAACTACTCCTACAGTCAATATGCCTAAAGATTTAGCTATTTCAGCTACTACAGGTGCGGCTCCAGTTCCAGTTCCTCCACCCATACCAGCAGTTATAAACACCATATCAGCGCCTTTAATAGCCTCTTCAATTTCTTCTCTACTTTCTTCAGCAGCTTTCTTCCCGATCTCTGGATTAGCTCCTGCTCCTAAACCTTTAGTTAATTTTTCTCCTACTTGTATTTTCTGATTAGCATGTGAAAGCATAAGTGCTTGCTTATCAGTATTTATAGCAATAAATTCAACATTTCTTAATCCTTCAACAATCATTCTATTTACGGCGTTACTACCTCCGCCACCACAGCCAACAACTTTTATATTGGCAAAATCATGCATATCTACTTCAAAGTCTAACAAAGTAATTCCTCCTTTAGAAAATTTCCTTTAGTAAAATTTTAATTTAGTTAAGTCGTTATTAATAGTTCATTTGTTTACTACTTTCCTTAGTTAAAATATTCTCAATTGTAAAAATCCTATACATTAATTTTAAATCATCATATACATCCTTTACAAGTGTTAAGGATGAATTTGTTGAAGAAATTTGTAAATAAGTCTCATTTGGAGATAAAATTAACAATTTTCCTACAAATATCATAAACATTTCTTAGTATTTTCAAAATAAATTAAGATATCACCAAAAATAACTATATTATTTATTTTATCATACTATTTTCGTTTTTTTAACTGAAATATTATGATTTTAAGGATTTATTAAATTATTTTATAAAAATTATCAATAATTTCCCTATGAATATTCTGGTTATATTTCCTCTCATTATATTATCGTAAATAAAATGATTTGTTTTATAACCAAATTAAAATATTTATTCTCATTTCAGTAAAGAAATTAGAACTATTAAGTATATTCAACAAAACTTTGATTTTTCCTCTATGTAAATTATACCAAAATAAAAAAAACATACAGTTTCCTGTATGTTAATTCACCTTTTCTAACTCAGTTATATCTATATTTCTAGTGTGAGCTGTATGAGACCATTCTTTTTTATTTTTATCTATCATACCTTGAATAGATATTGGTACCCATGTTAAAGAATATATAGGATTTAAAATATAATATAGTAGTATTTTAAAGCTTAACTTTCTTTCTAAAACCAATATTATAGGATTATATAAAAATTGTAGTATTATTAGTCCAGTCGCTCCAACCTTTGTAATATTAGCGTTAAAATTATTAAGAGTACTTAGAACTCCCGATATAAGCTCTGGGGCATTAACAACTTGATTATACATATTTAAAACCAAAGCTATTCCAAGCAAAACTATAATTATCGGTTGTATACTATAAAGTGCACAATCTAAAACCACAATATTAAGCTCTTTTATTCCCTTTTTCAATAACTTAAAGAAATATCTACTAGATACATCTGCAAATCCTTGCATCCATCTTTTTCTTTGGGCCCAAGACTGCCCTAATGTTAAAGGTTTTTCATCATAGATGATAGCATCATGTGCCCATCCAACCTTATATCCATTTAGTACAAGCTTACAAGTAAACTCTAAGTCTTCAGTTAAACAAGTAGCTCCCCATCCTAATTCTCTAAGTATATCTGTTTTTATACAAAAACCTGTACCTCCTAATTGACTTGATAATCCGATATTTGCTCTGGCCAATTGGAATATTCTATTAGATAACCAAAAAGATATTGAGTAGTTAGCTGTAATCCATGTATCATTAGGATTTTTAGAATCTAAATATCCTTGAACAACTTTATATCCATCTAAAAATCTGTTGTTAATTTCACTTAAAAAGTTCTTGCTTACCAAATTGTCGGCATCAAAAACCGCAACTGAATCATATTGCTTCTTCATGGAAAACAATTTATTAAACATCCATTCTAAAGCATATCCTTTTCCTCTTTTCTCTGCATCCATTCTTTCAAAAACTTGTGCACCACATTGTCTAGCAATTCTAGCTGTATTATCAGTGCAATTGTCTGCTATAACGAAAATATCATATAATTCTTTAGGGTAATCTAACCTATTTAAACTATCTATTATACCGCTAATAACTTTCTCTTCATTATGAGCCGCAACAACTAATGCAAAACTTGTTGTGGGTTTCTTTTTATTCTTTGATTTAACCTTAATAAGTCCAAAAAATGAAAGAAATAAAAAGTACATTGATATTACAAATACTACGTTTGAATAAATAACTGAGATATAGTCTAGTATACCTTTTATATATTGCATCAAAAGTTCCCCCCTAATTCATACCCATTTTAGCATAAAACAACTTATAATACTACTTATTGTTCGCCTTAATATGTTAATTTATTGCTAATTATTTAATTTTTTTGGGTCTATATCAAATATATTTAAAAACTAATTTGTAAGATGAATCTGATATCTTACAAATTAGTTTTATCTAAAGCAACATAATTCTTTTAATAGTCTCTCTATCAACGGCATAACTTAAAGCTGTCTCTTGACTAATAATTCCTTTTCTATATAACTCAGCTAAAGCCATATCCATAGTCTTCATTCCATATTTGCTTCCAGTTTGTATTGATGATTCAATTTGATGGGTTTTTCCTTCTCTTATTATATTTTGAATTCCTGGGGTAGTAATCATAACCTCTAATGCTGCTACTCTACTTTGTTTATCAGCTGTTGGTACCAATTGCTGCGAAACAATTCCTTGTAACACTGCTGACAATTGAATTCTTATTTGTTGTTGCTGGTGCGGAGGGAAAACATCAACTATTCTATCTATAGTTTTTGCAGCTCCAATAGTATGTAATGTTGAAAAGACTAAATGCCCTGTTTCAGCAGCTGTTATTGCTATAGCTATAGTTTCAAGATCTCTCATCTCTCCAACTAGAATAACATCAGGGTCCTCTCTTAATATAGCTCTTAAAGCATTTTGATAGCTATTTGAATCTTTTCCTATTTCTCTCTGATTAATTATACACTTATCATGTTTATGTAAAAATTCTATAGGATCTTCTAAAGTTATTACATGAGCTTCTCTATTATGATTTATCTCATTAAGCATGGCAGCCAAAGTTGTAGATTTACCACTTCCAGTTGGCCCAGTAACTAGAACTAATCCTCTCTTTTTCTCTGTTAACTCTTTTAATACAGGTGGATGACTAAGCTCTTGAAGTGTAGGTATCTTTAATGCAATGACTCTAAGTGCTAATGCATCTGAATTTCTTTGTTTAAATACATTCACTCTAAATCTACCTAAGCCAGCAATTGAATAAGATGTATCATATTCACCCACTTGACTATATTCTGAAAATTTTTCTTCTAGTATTTCTTTTGCAAATTTTTCGGTGTCTACAGGAGTTAGATTAGAACTTCCTATTTTAATCAATCCACCATTAACTCTAATTACAGGTGGAATTCCTACTGTAAGATGCAAATCTGATGCCCCTAACTCTAATGTTTTACTTAACAGTTCAACTAAAACGTACATTAATTTCCTCCAATCTAAGGTGTAATAAAAAATATCAATAATAACTAATTATACCATTAATAAACTAAATTCTATACTAAAATTTAAATTCCTTTTTTAATAAAAAATTATAGTTAATGACCAGAGTTAACCTCTGGTCATTAACTATATCTTATTAAAGTTCATCTCTTTATTTAGCTTTTTTAAAGCTTTCTTTTCTATTCTTGATACATAAGATCTAGATATACCTAAAATTACAGCTATTTCTCTTTGAGTTTTAACCTTTCCATCTATTAATCCATATCTCATCTCTAAGATTTCTCTTTCCCTTGTACTTAAAAACTTACTCATTTTATTATAGAGACTTCTCACTTGTAGATTATTTTCAACTATTTCAACTACAGAATCACTTTCACTGCTCAATACATCCATTAAACATATCTCGTTACCTTCTTTATCTATTCCTATAGGATCTTGTAAATATACTTCACTTTTATTTTTTTTATTATTTCTAAAAAGCATAAGTATTTCATTTTCGATACATCTAGCTGCATAAGTAGCTAATCTAGTACCTTTTGAAGAGTCAAAAGACTCTATGGCTTTAATTAAGCCTACAGTTCCTATAGAGATTAAATCATCTACATCCTTGTTCTGCATTGAATACTTTTTTACTATATGTGCTACTAATCTTAAGTTTCTTTCGATAAGTATACTTTTCGCTGATACATCTCCTTCATGGAATTTTTTTAAATACAATTCCTCATCAGCTTCTGAAAGTGGCTTTGGAAATGTATTATTATTGTTATTTATATACCCAGTCAATAAAGGTAAGTTACATATTATATCTATAAGGTTACTAATCATAAACACAGATGTGCCTCCTAATAATGCTTATTAATATAATATGAAATAATAATCCAATGTTGCATGTATCATTAAATTTATTTTAAAAGTTCTAAAACAATATCTTTAAAAACAGGGGCTGCTGTGTTTCCACCTACTAAATCTTCTCCTTGTTTGTTTTTCCCATTAATGTCTGGAACAAAAACTATCATAGTGTAATTTTTATTTCCTTTTTTGAAATATCCTCCAAACCATCCATGGGTAGTTCCATTGCTTCCAGTAGCAGAACCAGTTTTTCCTCCGATTTCAACATTTTTTATATATGCGGTTGTACCAGTTCCTTTACTAACAACATCTCTCATATTACTTTTTATTAAGTTTGCTGTTTCCTTTGAGATAACTGTAGTCATTTTATAATTAAAGGTATCTACAACATTATCTTTATTATCCACAAACCCTTCTATTACACTTGGCTCAACATATACACCATTATTTACAATAGTATTTATGGCACCTGCCATCTGTATTGGCGTTACTGTCATAGATTGACCTATTGCTATATTTCTTAAACTAGCCTCTTCTAAAGGTTTTTGTCCAGTAACCTCTTTTGTTAAACCAAGTACCTTAGAATAAAGTCCCTGCTTCTCAGCCATCTCCATTAACTTGTCATAACCAACCTTTTGAGCTACATGGTAAAAAGTATCATTACAAGATATCTCAAGGGCTTTTCTAACGGTTAGAGTACCATGAGAATAAGGTTTTCCATCTTTTTGACATATTTGTCCTGTACAGGTAAAGGTTGAATCCAAAGTTACTGCTTTATTCTCTAAAGCTGCCTCTTCTACTATTAATTTAAATGTTGAAGCAGGTTCAAACCCTAAGCCTTCAGCTCCAATTAAGATGTTTGGTATAGAGTCATCTTTTTGAGCTAATGCCTTAATTTTCCCTGTCTCACTATCCATAAGTATAACCCCTATATTACTTAAATTAGAAAACTGCTCTTTATTTAATATATCTTTTATTTTTTCATTCAT
Organism: Clostridium sp. UBA1652; assembly: GCF_002320975.1. Classification (NCBI taxonomy): domain Bacteria; kingdom Bacillati; phylum Bacillota; class Clostridia; order Eubacteriales; family Clostridiaceae; genus Clostridium; species Clostridium sp. UBA1652. The sequence goes on along the minus strand of NZ_DCLI01000014.1, from coordinate 31,978 downwards.
ATCAAGGTCTATGGTTAATTTAATATTTTTATTTTCTGGATTTACTCCTAATACTCCAGCCTTGTAAGTTCCATCTTTTTCAATCTCAAATTTTCCTTGAGGAGGATTGTTAGATTTTATCTCATTAAGAAGTTTTGCCTCCAGAGAATCTCCATCATAATTATTTTTTTCATTTATATTGCTTAAAATATCTCCAATTCCCCAGGCGTAGTTTCTTTCTATTTCATCATATACATATGTATATATTCCTTTAACACCCTGAATCTTATTAACTTTTTCATAAGCCTCTTGATTAACAACAAAATAACTTTTTCCACCTTTTTTCAGAACCTCATCATAGGCAAAGTTATCTACCTGTGACTTCATAATGAAGTTAAAGGCTAAAAGCCCCTCAATGTTTTCTTCAAAATTATTTAAAGAAAAAGGTTTAGAATCTATTACAACAACATATTTTTTCTTGTAGCTTCTTAAGTCCTTGCCATTAGTATCTAAAAGCATGTAATTTGTTTCTGACAAATTTTCTACTTGAGTATTAGCTACAGATCCCTTGGTACTTTGAGGACTATATTTTGTAACAACATCATATGTTCTGTATGATAAAACTAATAAAATTAGCGAAAATACTATAATCATGGCTCTTAATCTTTTTGAATATTTTTTTCTTAACAAAAAAACACCTCCCCAGCTAAATTTTTGACTCTAGAGAGATGTTTTATTCAATTAATTTTGTAAAATTTGAGTTATTTTGGAAACCATGATATCTATTGCAACCTTATTCTGTCCACCTTCTGGTATTATAATGTCAGCATACCTTTTAGTAGGCTCTGTAAATTGAAGATGCATTGGTTTAACTACTGATAGGTATTGATCAATAACAGACTCAACAGTTCTTCCTCTTTCTTTAATATCTCTAACCATTCTTCTGATTATTCTAACATCAGCATCTGTATCAACATAAATCTTTATATCTAATAAATCCCTTATTCTCTCATCTTCAAGAACTAGTATTCCTTCTATTATTATGATTTCTTTTGAATCAACTTTTATAGTTTCACTTTTTCTATTATGATTTGAAAAGTCGTATATAGGTTTATCTATGCTCTTACCCTCTATTAGTTGTGCAAGATGCTCAACTAATAAATCATTATCAAAAGCTTTTGGATGATCGTAGTTAGTTTTAACTCTTTCTTCCATACTTAAATGTGATTGATCTTTATAATAAGAGTCTTGTTCAATCATACCTATGCGGTTTTCAGAAAAATTATTGTAAATTTCCTTCGCTATAGTACTTTTACCTGAGCCAGTTCCCCCAGTAATTCCAATAAGAATAGGTTTATTCATAATATCCCCCTCTAGTTATCTTTTCCCTTAATAAGCATATCTTTAACTTTTAAAGGAGCATCTACTTTAATTGTGAATATCATTTGAGCCCTTGGTGCCACTTCAATCTTGTCACCTTTTCCATCATGCATATCGGATAGTACTATTTCATAGTTTTCTCCTACTGGACCCAAAACCTCTACCTTATCTCCTTCAAACACTCTGTTTCTTTGTTCTATAGTTGCTATTTTACTTTCCTCATCATAGCTTTTAACTACACCAACTATATCATAGTCTCTTACGTATGAAGAGGTATCATATACTTGTTTATTAGGTTCATTAAAATAAAATCCTGTATGATAACTTCTATGGGATACCTTTAATAAGTTATCTACCCAAGACTGCTTAAGTTCATATCCTTCTGGATTCTTTAAATATGCATCTATTGCCTGTCTATAAGATTTAACTATAGCAGCAACATAGTACGAGCTTTTCATTCTTCCTTCAATCTTAAAAGAATATATACCACTTTCCATTAGTTCTGGAATATGTTCAATCATACATAAATCTTTAGAATTCATTATGTAACTTCCCTTATCATCTTCAATTATAGGGAAATATTCTCCTGGTCTTTTCTCTTCAACTAAATAGTATTTATATCTACAAGGTTGAGCACAAGCACCTCTATTAGAATCTCTACCTGTCATGTAATTAGACATTACACATCTTCCAGAATAACTCATGCACATAGAGCCATGGATGAAAGCTTCTATCTCACATTCTTCTGGCAGGTTTTCTCTTATATCTTTAACTTCTTTCATAGTAAGCTCTCTTGCAAGAACTATTCTTTTAACACCTTGATCATACCAGAATTTAGCTGATCTCCAGTTAGTATTATTAGCTTGAGTACTTAAATGTATCTCTAAGTCTGGAACAACATCTCTAGCTGTAGCTATGATACCAGGGTCTGCTACTATTATAGCATCGACTTCAAGAGAATATATTTCTTTTAAATAATCCTCAAGTCCGTATAAATCTCCATTATGAGGAATAACATTTAAAGTCATATAGACTTTCTTCCCTCTTTGGTGAGCATACTCTACCCCTTCTTTTATCTGTTCATTTGTAAAGTTATCTGCAAAAGCTCTTAAATTAAGCTTGTTTCCACCTAAATATACAGCATCAGCGCCGTAATCTATAGCTGTTTTTAATTTTTCTAAACTCCCTGCTGGTGCTAGCAGTTCTGGTACTCTCATGCTCTTACCTCCTTTTAGTTATAGCTATCCCATCACCCATCGGTATAACAGAGGTGATTAAGCTTTCATCTTTTGATACTAACTCTAAGTATGTTTTCATTCTTTTTACTATAGTAATTTTTCTTCTTTGAAGTAATTCTCTTGATGCAACCATTCCTCTAAAAAGTACATTATCTGCAATAATAATACCATCTTGCTTAAGCAATCTTAAACAATGTGGTAAAAAATGATTATAATGTCCTTTTCCAGCATCCATAAAAATCATATCATATTGATCATCTAAATTTTCTAGAATCTCTAAACAATCACCCTTTAGAATTTTTATATTATCTTCTAAGGAAAATCTCTTTATATTTTCTTCTGCCATAGCTATCATTTCTTCACTTCTTTCTATAGTAGTAACATGAGCAAGCTTACCACTTGCTTCATGCATTACTATAGCAGAATAGCCTATAGCAGTACCTAATTCTAATATTTTTAATGGTTTTTGAAAACTTACCATGAACTCTAAAAACTTTGAAGTTTCTTTTTGAACTATTGGAACTTTATTTTCTTTTGCATAATCTTCGAGTTCCTTTAAGATTCCAATATTTTCAGGAATAAGTCCTCTTATATAGCTTTCCATATAATCATAAGTAATTCCGCTCATTTTCCCTCCAACCTTTAAAGGTAAATTTACTCTTAATATAATTAAAAGCCCTAAGGCTATTAATTATTTTTTATTTCTTGATGTTGTTCTTTTTCTTTCTCCGCTATTTAAAACTCTTTTTCTCATTCTTATGTTTTCAGGAGTAACCTCAACTAATTCATCACTATTAATAAATTCTAAAGATTGTTCAAGAGACATAGCTCTAGGAGTTGTTAATTTTAAAGCATCATCTGAACCTGAAGATCTAGTATTTGTTAATTGCTTTCTCTTACATACATTAACATCTAAATCATCAGCTCTTGAAGATTCTCCAACTATCATTCCTTCATATACATCAACTCCAGCACCTATAAATAAGGTACCTCTTTCTTGAGCATTGTATAATCCATAAGTTATAGCTTCACCTGATTCAAAAGCAACTATTGATCCTCTGCTTCTTCCTGGAATTTCACCCTTAAATGGCTCATATCCGTGGAATACGTGGTTCATTATACCATTACCTTTAGTATCAGTTAAGAATTCATTTCTAAATCCTATAAGTCCTCTAGCTGGGATATTAAATTCTAATCTTGTATAACCATTTTGAGCAGATGTCATATTAACCATTTCTGCTTTTCTTGGTCCTAATTTTTCCATAACAGGTCCCATAAATTCTTCTGGAACATCTATAGTTAAATATTCTATTGGCTCAAGCTTCTTACCATTTTCAACTTTAAATATAACATTAGCTTTAGAAACTTGTAGCTCATATCCTTCTCTTCTCATAGTTTCGATTAATATTGATAAGTGAAGTTCTCCTCTACCAGATACTTCGAAACAGTCTGGAGTAATTTCTACAACTTTTAAACTTACGTTTGTTTCAAGTTCTTTAAATAATCTGTCTCTTAAATGTCTTGAAGTTATAAAGTCTCCTTCTTTACCTGCAAATGGTGAGTCATTAACCATAAAGTTCATGCTTAAAGTAGGCTCGTCTATATCAACAAATGGTAGTGCTTCTGGATTAGCAGAATCTGCTATAGTTTCACCTATATTAGCATCACCAATACCTGAAACAGCGATTATATCTCCAATTGAAGCAGTATCAGCATCTACTCTTTTAAGTCCTTCATAGGTATAGATATTAGAAGCTTTAAAGTTAGTTGTACTTCCATCTTTTCTAACTATTGATAAGTTTTGGTTTTTCTTTATAGTTCCACGAACTATTTTACCAATAGCTATTTTACCTACATACTCACTAGTATCTAATGTAGTTATAAGCATTTGAAGTGGTTCTTCTGGATATCCTTTAGGAGCATCTACTCTTTCAACTATAGTATTAAATAAAGGTTCCATGTTACTTGATTCTTCATCTATCTCAAGCTTTGCTATACCTTCTCTTGCTGATGCATAAACTATAGGGAAATCTAATTGCTCATCTTCAGCACCAAGTTCTAAGAATAAGTCAAAAACTTCGTCTATAACTTCTTCTGGTCTAGCATTAGGTTTATCAATTTTGTTTATTACAACTATAGGTTTTAATCCAAGTTCAAGTGCTTTTCTTAAAACGAATTTAGTTTGTGGCATTGGACCTTCATAAGAATCTACTACAAGTAGAACAGAGTCTACCATTTTAAGAACACGTTCAACTTCTCCACCAAAGTCAGCATGTCCTGGTGTATCTATAATGTTGATCTTTATACCATTATGTATAACAGCAGTATTTTTAGAAAGAATTGTTATTCCTCTTTCTTTTTCTAGGTCATTAGAGTCCATTACTCTTTCTTCTACTCTTTCGTTAGTTCTGAATATATTACTTTGTTTTAATAGTGCGTCTACCAATGTTGTCTTACCATGGTCAACATGGGCAATAATTGCTATATTTCTTATATCTTCTCTTACAGTTAAGTTCATTATTTATTCCTCCAAACAATTTGCAAAATAAAATTGGATACTTACGTATCCAATTTCATGTCTATACTACATTCTAATCTTATAGTGAGAAAAAGTCAAACTTTATTCTTGAGAAGGTGCAATAATATTTACACCTATTGCCTCATTTAAAGTTTTTAAAATACCATCCCACATAACAGCGAAGCTAGCTTCAGATGAAATGTAATTTGAAACTTCTGGATTTAAAGTCATAATAGTTCCAAAGTTTCTCATTTCTTCTTGAGTCTCTGCTGAAACAGTTCCAGTTTGCACTTGCTCACTATATGCTTTAAATTGAATCTTTCTAAAATCTTCAACCATCTTTTTAGCTTCTGGGTTACCATTTATTTTTTCTGTAGCCTCTCTATAGGCCACCACTTGAGAATCTTCTTTTAAGGCTTTAGCTAATTCATTCACCTTATCATTAATGTTTGCCATAAATTTCTCCTAAATCTATATTTCCATTATTATAGGAAGAATCATAGGTCTTCTCTTAGTTTTTTCATATAAGAAATTTCTTAATTCATCCTTAATATTTGTTTTCATTGTAGCCCAATCAGTTATCTTTTTCTCTTCACAGTTTCTTAGTACCTTTTTAACTATCTCTCTAGCATCATCCATAAGTCTTTCAGATTCTCTAACATATACAAATCCTCTAGAAATTATATCAGGACCAGCTATAACAGTACTAGATTCTTTTTCAATAGTAACTACAACAGTAAGTATTCCATCTTGTGATAGATGTTTTCTGTCTCTTAAAACAATATTTCCAACATCTCCAACACCAAGTCCATCAACAAAAATTTGTCCTGAAGTTACTGTTCCATTTTTTCTTATAGAATCTCTTGTAACCTCTATTACTTCCCCATTTTCAGGAATATGGATATTCTTCTCAGGAAGTCCTAACTTCATAGCTAGTTCTCCATGTTGTTTTAAGTGTCTAAACTCTCCATGCACAGGTATGAAGTTTCTTGGTTTAACTAAAGTATGCATAAGTTTAAGTTCTTCTTGGAAAGCATGACCTGATACGTGAACATCAGCTAACGCTTCATAAATAACATCTGCACCTTTTTTAAATAAAAGATTTATAACTCTAGAAACCAACTTTTCATTACCTGGAATTGGTGAAGCTGATATTATAACAGTATCCCCTTCAATAACATTAAGTTTCTTATGATCAGAACTCGCCATTCTAGCAAGAGCTGACATAGGCTCACCTTGGCTGCCTGTAGTTATTACAACAACCTTATCATTAGGATACTTATTAATATCGTCAACGCTTATTAATACATCCTTATTAAATTCTATATATCCAAGCTCTACAGCAACTTGAACAACATTCTCCATACTTCTACCTGAAACAGCTACTTTTCTGCCATATATTTGAGCCGCAGTTATAATTTGCTGTATTCTGTGAACATTGGATGCAAATGTTGCAACTATTATTCTGCCTTTAGCTTTTCCAAAAAAATTAATAAAGTTCTCACCAACCACTCTTTCAGACAAGGTATAACCTGGTCTTTCAACATTAGTAGAGTCAGCAAGCATTACAAGTACTCCTTTTCTTCCAAGCTCAGCAAGTCTTGAAAAATCAGTTGGTTCATTATCAATAGGCGTATAGTCTATCTTAAAATCACCAGTGTGAAGTACTGCTCCAATAGGGGTGTGAATTGCTATTGCACATGCATCTGCAATGGAGTGATTTATCTTTATAAACTCCACAGACACAGCATTAAGTTTCACAACCTCTCTTGGTTTTACTCTTATAAGTTCAACTGAACTTAATAAACCGTGCTCTTTTAATTTTGTTTCAACTAACCCTAAGGTAAGTTTAGTTCCATACACAGGAACATTTAATTGCTTTAAAACATAAGGTAAGGCTCCTATATGATCTTCATGACCATGAGTTAAGAATATTCCTCTAACCTTATCAGCGTTCTTCTGTAGGTATGATACATCTGGAATTACAACGTCTATTCCAAACATATCTTCATCTGGAAACTTCATTCCGCAATCTATTACTACGATATCATCTTTAAATTCAATAGCAGTAATGTTTTTCCCGATCTCACTAATTCCCCCAAGAGGAATTATTTTAACCTTTGCTTTTTCTCTTTTCATATTTCCCCTCCTTCTTATAGGTGTCTACAAAGGATGTCATCTCAATCGAGAGGATACCTTTATTTATTTGTCTCTACATTTATCACAAACTCCAAAAAACTTAACTGAGTGATCTGTTATCACAAAGTTATAAGAACTTTGAATCTTTTGTTCAATTTCATCTAATAAATCGTCTTCCACTTCTATAACCCCACCACAAACGTTACATACTAAGTGGTGATGTCTATGATTTTCGCCCTCATGAGCTAATTCGAATCTAGCACAACCATCATCTAAATCCAATTTATATATTATACCTAAATCTTCAAGTAAAAGTATGGTTCTATAAACCGTAGCTAGCCCGATCTCTGGACAATCTCTCTTTACCTCATCATAAATTTCCTCAGCAGTTAAATGCTTACCCTCATTTTTGATTATAGAGTTTACAATCGCTCTTCTTTGAGGTGTCAGCTTATACCCTTTTTTCTTAAAATCTTCCTTTAAAGAATTTACTTCTTCCTCATTTAAATATGGCATAAAATTACCCTCTCTTCTATAAATTACTCGCTAAATAACGTTTCATAAGCTTCTGCAACCATCTCAAATTCATTTTCGTCTTCTATGCTTACAAGAACCTCATTTCCATCTTCATCTTTAACAATTTTTAACGCAACAGCTTCTTCTTCATCCCCATCTGAAGGAATAACTATTACATATTCATTTTCTTCAATATCAAGTTTTGTCACAACATCAAATTCTTTTTCTTCTCCGTCCTCATCCAATAAGGTAATTTTATCAACTTCGTTTTCCATAAAAACACTCCTTTAAATATTTTTAAATTATATATTAAGCCTTAACCCTATCTAGATTTTCTATCTAAATACCCCTGTAAGATAAAGGTTGCAGCTATTTTATCCACTATTTTTTTTCTTTTCTCTCTTGATAAATCAGCTTCTAACATAGCTCTATGAGCCGCTACAGTTGTAAGTCTTTCATCCCAATACACAATTTCAGGATCGAAAGCAGCCTTTAACTTTTCGCAAAACTTATAAGTTCTCTCTCCTGCTTCTCCTATAGTTCCATTCATATTTTTTGGTAGTCCTATCACTATAGTTTGTACAGAATACTCATCATATATCCTTTTTATTTCTTCAATATCGCTATTAAAGTTCTTCCTTTTTACAGTAGTAATCCCTTGTGCAGTAAACCCTAAAGGATCGCTTACAGCAACTCCTATAGTTTTAGTACCTAAATCTAAACCTAAAATACGCATTATATATACTCCTCAATTAACAATAAAGAGCACCCGAAGGCACTCTTTACTCTATTCCTAGATAGGATTTTATTACTTCTTCTAGAATCTCATCTCTTTCTAGTTTTCTCACTAGAGCTCTAGCTCCATTGTAGTTAGTAATATATGTTGGATCTCCGGAAATCAAGTAGCCTACTAATTGATTCACAGGATTATATCCTTTCTCAATAAGTGAATCATAAACTTCTGTCAGCATTGCCTTTGTTAAATCTTTTTTATCTCTATTTCTATCAAACATCATAGTATTTTGTATATTGTCGTTCATAATTCGCTGCTAAAAGGCAGCTTCACCATCCCTTCGCACAATATTACATTAACATATTAATAAATATACCCATTATCTAAGTTTATTATAACTTAATATATTAAAAATGTACACTATTTTACCAAATTTTCAATCACTTCATATGATTTGGCAATAGCTTCATTAACTTTTAGCGGATCTTTACCACCAGCCTGCGCCATATCTGGTCTTCCACCACCGCCACCACCAGCTACGGTAGCAACTTCTTTAATGATTTTACCACAGTGTACTCCTTTTTGTAATGCATTTTTAGTAGCCATAGATACAAAGTTAACCTTATCTCCTAAAACGCTACCTAAAACAACTACACCAAGGTCTAATTTATTTCTTACCTTATCAGCAAGATCTCTTAAAGAATTCGCATCAACATCTGAAACTACATAAGCAACAACTTCTACATCGTTTATTACTTTTTTAGCTCCTAATATTTCATCTTCAATTCCAGAAACTAATTTACTCTTTAACTCTTGAATTTCTTTGTCCTTTTCCTTAAGCTCTTGAGTTGTTGTATTAATTTTTTTAATTACTTCTTTTTCGCTGCATTTTAATATTCCACAAGCTTCTTTTAATAGATTTTGTTTTTCTTCCATATATCTTAAAGCATTAAATCCAGTTAAAGCCTCTATTCTTCTTACTCCAGCTGCAACACCAGCTTCAGAAACAATCTTAAATAATCCAATCTCTCCTGAATTTCTAACATGGGTTCCTCCACATAGTTCCTTTGAGAATTCCCCAACAGAAACCACTCTAACTTTATCACCATATTTATCATCAAATAAAGCCATAGCTCCAGAAGATTTTGCTTCATCCATAGTCATAACATCAGTATCAACATCAAATACTTCCATTATTTTTTCATTAACTAAATCCTCAACCTTGTCAAGCTCTTCTCTAGTTAATCCTTGGAAGTGTGTAAAGTCAAATCTTAATCTTTCAGCATCAACATAAGATCCAGATTGAGATACATGATCTCCTAATATTTCTCTTAAAGCTTCATGAAGCATATGAGTTGCAGTATGGTTTTTACCTATGCTGCTTCTTCTTATTCTATCTACCTTAAGTGTTACTTCTTCATTAACTAAAACTTCACCTTGAATTACAGTAACGTAGTGGATTGTCTTTCCAGAAACATTTTTCTTAGTGTCATAAACTTCCGCCTTAAAATTATCATTATAAATAACACCAGTGTCTCCTACTTGACCTCCCATTTCTGCATAAAATGGAGTATTAGAAGTAACTATATATCCCTTATCCCCTTCAAATAACTTTTCTTTTAAATCACTATTATCTGCTAATGCAACCACTTCTGATTTAAGTTCAAGCTTTGAATATCCTGAGAATTCAGTTTCTATATAAGAATCTAATTTATTGATAGGTTTATCATCAGTACCCATGTAAGTACTTTCCCCTCTTGCTTCTCTAGCAGAGGTTCTTTGATGTTCCATAGACTTATTAAAACCTTCCAAATCTAAAGATAAACCTTTTTCCTCTAATATTTCCATAGTAAGTTCTAGTGGGAATCCAAAAGTATCATATAACTTGAAAGCTTTTTCTCCAACTAATACAGTTTCAGAAGCCTTCTCCATTTCATCTATATAAGACTTTAATATATCCATACCAGAATCTATAGTTTCATTAAATCTTTGTTCTTCTAAAGAAATTATTTTCTTTATATAATCTTTCTTTTCAACTAAATTAGAATAAGCTTTTCCATAGTTCTCAATAACAACATCAACTATATCTATAAGGAAGATATCCTTAGCTCCTAACAATCTTCCATGTCTTGCAGCTCTTCTTAATAATCTTCTTAAAACATAACCTCTTCCTTCATTTGAAGGTAAAACTCCATCAGAAATTAAAATAGCAACACTCTTAAGATGGTCAGTAATTATTCTTAAAGATATATCTTTGTTAGGGTCCTCACCATATTTAGAATTTGTAACCTCACATACCTTGTTAAGTATACTTCTTACTGTATCTATTTCAAAAATATTGTTTACCCCTTGCATTATTGTAGCTATTCTTTCAAGTCCCATTCCAGTATCTATATTAGGTTTAGCAAGTTTGTTGTAAACCCCTTGCTCATCCTTATCAAATTGAGTAAATACTAAGTTCCAGAACTCAACTATCCTATCATCATCAGCAGCCTTCAAAAACTCTTCAACAGACTCAACCTTACCTTCACCTCTATCAAAGTGAATTTCTGTACAAGGTCCACAAGGTCCAACACCTATTTCCCAGAAGTTATCATCCTTACCTAATCTAAAAATTCTACTTTGATCTACATCAGTTTTTGAAGTCCAAATATCAAAAGCTTCATCATCTTCTAAGTATATAGTTACATAAAGCTTATCTTTAGGAATTTGTAAAGTTTCAGTTATAAATTCCCAAGCCCAAGGAATGATTTCTTCCTTAAAATAATCTCCAAAAGAAAAGTTTCCAAGCATTTCAAAGAAAGTACCATGTCTTGAAGTTTTTCCTACGTTTTCAATATCACCAGTTCTTATACATTTTTGACAAGTTGTTATTCTGTTTTTAGGTGGCTCTTGAAGTCCTGTAAAATAAGGCTTTAGTGGTGCCATACCTGCATTAATTAATAATAAACTCTTATCATTTTTAGGTACAAGAGAAAAACTCTCAAGCCTTAAATGTTCTTTACCTTCAAAAAAACTTAAATATGCTTCTCTAAGCTCATTTGCTCCCATGAATTTCATATATTTTACCTCCAACAATAAAAAAAATTAAAATAAAAAGCCCTTCATCCCTAAACAAGGGACGAAAGACACAGCTTCCGCGGTACCACCCTAATTATGCTAAAATCTTAGCATCACTCAAGAAAATCAGCTCCAAGACAGCTTCAATTTAATATGTAAGAAGTTTTCACCAGCCACTTCTTCTCTAAATACATTAATTAAATCTACTCATTCTCTTCACAGCCAAACATAAATATATATTTGAATTATAGGATACGCCAATAACTTTGTCAATATTTATCACCTTTAGTCATAACTAATATATCTAAAATAAATAATAATTTATATCCTCATATATAACCTTAACCATAACACCTATAGGAACAGCCAAAACCATCCCAAATATTCCTCCTAATTTTTCCCCAATCAAAAGCAATAGAATTATACAAATAGGATGCATACTAATAGATTCTCCAGTAACCTTAGGAGCTATAAGATCCCCTTCTAATTGTTGTATTACAAAATATAATATAGCAACAGCAATAGCCTTAGATGGAGAAGTTAAAAAAGCTATTAAAAGGGCTGGAACTAACCCTATTATAGGCCCAAAGTAAGGAATTATATTAAATATTCCATTTAAAATAGAGAGCCATAAAGGAAATTTAATCCCTATTACAAGTAAACCTATAAAGGTCAAAACTATTATAATAAGTGATAATAGAAGCTGGGAAAATATATACTTACCTAAAAGTTTATCTATATCCTTACCAATAAGCTTAACAACACTTCTTTTTTCAGTTGGAAGAACCAATAAAAGCTTACTGCCAAGAGTTTTCCCATCAGCTAGAAAATAATAAGTTACAACAGGAATTATAGCCAAGGATATCATATTCTCCCACAAAGCTATAAGAGTATCAAAAAATCTATAAGAAGTATCAATAAGCCAAACATTTAACTTTTCACTAGTCTGATCATAAATCACATCCACAACACCTATATTATAACTTCTAAGTTTATTAAGAACTGAATCGATTAATTCAGTAAATCCATTTAAAATATTTTCTATATCTAAGGTTTCTTTAAATAATGTTGGTATCAATAAAGCAAAAGTTAAAACAACAGTGCCTAATATAGCAACTACTAATAAAGCAGAAACTAACCTCTCGTTAAACTTAAATTTACTTACTATAGAATTTTTAACAGGTTTTAAACTATAGGCTATTATAAAGGATGTAAAAACCACACCTACTAGCTCTCTTATGATAGAGCTTTTGTTTATTATGTATACAATAGCTAATAATAAAAGTAATATTCCAATTCTTTTGACCCACTTCACCACATAACTTCTATTCATTAGACATCACCAAATTGTGTGGAAGCGATTTAAAGGATATCCTTTGATCCTCATAATATAATATTTCTTTTTCACCAAGTATGCTGTTATTTATAAGCAAAACTCTTTTTCCTTTATATATTTTATCAAAAATTCCTGAGGCAACAATCATACCTTTAATCGAATAATTCAATAAATTAATAAGAACATCCTCAACTACACCTAAAATATTCCCCTCGTTGCTTATTACCTCCATATCCTTAATATCTAAAAAAGCTATCCCTTCCTCAGAGGTTGTTTTAGCAGTAACTATAACTTCATTTAAAGATAAAATATCCTCAACAGCTATAAACTGCTTTTTCTTAAACAAACTAAAAGCCGAAATCTTAAAACCCTTAACTATTCCCTTATAAAAATCTATATATATATCTGTTACAGTTCCTATTTTCTTTCCCCCAACATCAAAAACAATCATCCCTACAAAATCTTTCCTACGTTTCAAAAAATCGCCTCCCATAGAAAATTATATATTTAGTATTTCTAAAAATTGATAAAATATAACATTTATTTATGAAGTTTCATTAGATTCTTTATGCCTATTTTCCTAAATAATAAAAAAACTCTGCCATAAACTTGTATCTGTTTATAGCAGAGAGTAATATTATAAAATTTTATTATTTCCAGACAACCTTAAATTCCTCGCAAACAACAATCATATTTTCATCAAACTCCAGATTATATACACTTAATTCTTTAGTAAAAAAGTCTTTATGCACCTTTCTCCAATATTCTAAGGATAAATCCCCTTCTCCTTCTTTAAAAGCATGACTTTCAGATACCTGACTAAATAGACAAGTGTAAACTTTTGTGGTCTCAGTTATACACAAAGCATTATTATTAGTGTCTAATATAATATTTAAATCACCTACTGGTGGCAATGGGCTATTTTCAACTTTATATAATTCATAAGCAGATGCCGTTGCTGTTTTCCTACCAATTACAACAAGGGCTGCTAGTTGATTCGCCTCTTCAGCCTCTCCTCCAAAACACCAAGCAGTATATGTTTTATCTTTAACATTGTTGTTCTTTATATATATATTCCACATTTCCTTTTCTGTCATAGCCTTTCCCTCACCTTCAATATCTCTCAATATTATTTTCATCAGTAAATCTTTTTATGAACTCATAAGTTTTAGGAGCTTTTATATTTAAAATAGACTTTCCATCTTTGGAATATAACTTTATGATATTTTTTGTATTTGCATGGAAAGATAAAGTTTCCCCACTCGTAAGCTCAATAATAAAATCGTAATATAGTGTACCCATCTCTCCACTTACACTCTTTTTTCTCATTTTACTTACTTCATCTATAATCATCTCTTTATCTGTATCACTAACTTTAATAGAATAATATCCATTTTTATCAGAATACTTACAATAAGAATTTATTAGTATTATCATATATATTTATCTCATCGCATAACTCTATGGCTAAATTCAAATTACTTAGTGAGTCATAATATCTTCTTTCAATTGTATCATCAGGTATTCCATGCCCACCTTTACTTACTCTTAACCTTACTCTCTCCTTGGCAATTTCAGGACTTTCAACACCTACATAATTCATCACAATATAAAATCCTTGTTATTTAGCTTCTTTAATATTTTTAATTATGCTTTTCCCTGAGAATGTAGTTTCTTGATTAAAAGATATGCCTTGTGATATATATTGTTTAATAAGTTTCACAGCCTCTCTAGCACATTGGATTTGAAGATTATTATCTTTCCATGAACCGACGCGAGCCACCATTTCATCCGTATTTATTCTTCTCTCCTCTTTATTTTTAGCATTACTGAATAACTCTTTTAATTGACTGTAAGAATATTTTAAAAATATATCATATAAATCTTCATTATTCTTCATTCTAATACCTCCTATAGCTAAATATATTATATCTATTATATATCACATTTAGTTTATATTAAACCTAGTGAATTATATTGAAGAATACAAAATAAGTTTTAATGTCACCAACACTTTAACCAAACAGCTCTCAAAACTTCCTAATCCCATAAGCAAATTCATTTTTTCAACCTTGAGTAGGATGTCTTACCTTATAGCAATCAATGCCTATCTTATTGAGGCTTTCTTCTGCTTTATTACCCATTGCAATTACCTTTTTTATTTCAAACATTTCTATCCTTTGAATTAAGATTCACTTGATTTATTCTTTTCTTTATTTCTATTTCTTACTGGTACAAACTCTGAAGTCGTATCATTGGGATCAATATAAACATAGTCTCCGTTTTCACCTTTTTTAAGACCTAAGGATGCCATTTTCTTTTTAGTATTTTTATATTTTGTGCTCATTAAATTCACCTCTTAAATGTTTTCTATATTACTCATGCTTTAATTTGCCCAATTAATTCTTTTATAATTAATAAAAATCTATTATTCTCATGATTAAAAGAAGTTAATTTAAGCCATTCTTAAAGCCCCACCCAGTTCTCTATTTTTCTCAAAAATATTAACATTGTATCCTCCTTTTGCAGAAATTCTTGCCACTTTAAGGCCAGCTGGTTCACCACCAATTATAACAACATTAACATCTCCATTACATAGAACCTCTTCTGCTGTTTCTAAATCAAAACTTCCTACAACTTATACAGGAATATTTAAGTCTTTTTTTAATCTTTTAGCTGCTTAGGCATTCTCTTTTTATGGAAAAAATAATTAAAACCTAATACTAGCTTTTAGTTTAATATGGCATGTATATAAAGCTAAGTTTCCATTCACCATCTACTAAAACAAATACCATGTCTCCTATTCTAGCATTATCACTTACTGAAACCAATTTCCTACCACCGTTTGCTTTCACATACTCCTCTTGAGTAACAAAGGTGAAACTTTCATTGTTTTTTATATAATCTATTTGCTTATCTACCCCATTAGTACCCGCATCCTGTGATAAAAAATCAGAAAACATATTATTAAATTCATCTTCACCATGCTCAAAAACCTTATCCTCATCCATTGGACCTCTTGTTTTTAATGGAAATTTAGTATGCTTTTTCACTTCTTCTATGTTATTATTTATAATTGCATTTCTAAAATCACTCCAAAAGCCAGCTATATTTGAAAAGCCATCCTCTGATTTATTATTTTCAGAATTTATTTCCTGTGATTCTGGACTTTTATATTCACCAATATTCCCACATGCTATTAATGTACATGATAATATTATGGAAAAAGTTAAAACTAAAATAAACTTTTTATTTTTCATAATCTACTCCTTTTTTACCTGCAAAAATAAGACCTCATTATTCTTCACCATAATTCTCTTAAATATATTATATAGCACATTTAGTTAATATCCAATCTAGTGAATTACATTAAAAAGTATAAAATAATACCCACCAACTTTTTATTCCAACATTACTCCATGCTTCTAACTACCTCCACCAAACTCAATACAAAAAACAGCAAGTCCACCCGAATCTAGGTGAACTTGCTATTATATTTCTTCTTATTTAAACATCCATCCTGAAATAACCATCATTTGAACTTCTGATGTTCCTTCATAAATTTCTGTTATTTTTGCATCACGCATCATTCTTTCTATTGGATAGTCGCTTGTGTATCCGTAGCCACCAAATAATTGTAAGCATCGGTTTGTTACATCAGTAGCATTTCTTGATGCAACTAATTTTGCCATTGCAGCTAAATGTGTAAATCTTTCATGATCATCTTTAGCACATGCAGCTTGATATACTAAAAGTTTTGCAGCTTCTGTACTTGCACGCATTTGAGCAAGTTCAAATTGTGTATTTTGGAACTGTGCTATAGGGCGTCCAAATTGAACACGTTCCTTAACATATTTTACAGTCTCTTCTATTGCACCTTCTGCAATACCAAGAGCTTGTGCAGCTATACCAATACGTCCTCCATCAAGAGTAGCCATTGCAATTCCAAAACCTTTACCTTCTTGTCCTAAAAGATTTTCCTTTGGAACTATACAGTTATCAAAGAATAACTCACAGGTTGAAGATGCACGTATTCCCATCTTCATTTCATGACTTCCAACAGAGAAACCCGGGAAATCTTTTTCAACTATAAATGCTGAAATCCCCTTTGTTCCCTTGCTCTTATCTGTCATAGCCAAAACAATATATATGTCTGCATATCCTGCATTAGTTATAAAGATTTTACTTCCATTTAATACATAATGGTCTCCATCTAATACAGCTGTTGTCTTTTGCATAGAAGCATCAGTTCCAGCTACAGGTTCTGTTAGTCCAAAGGCACCTAATTTTTCACCTGAAGCAAGTGGTCTTAAATACTTGTCTTTTTGCTCTTCTGTACCATATGCATAAATTGGTGATGCACAAAGACTTGTATGTGCTGAAACGATAACTCCTGTTGTTGCACAGCATTTAGATAATTCTTCAACGCACTGTATATAACTTAAGGTATCTACTCCAGCTCCACCATATTCTTCAGGAAATGGAATTCCAAGTAGCCCCATTTCAGCCATTTTTGCAACATTTTCTTCTGGAAAACGCATGCTTTCATCAATTTCTTTTGCTATTGGTTTAACCTCATTTTCTGCAAAGTCACGATACATTTCTTGTAATTGTTGATGATTTTCATCTTGTTTAAAATCCATATTAATTCCCTACCTCTCTTTTTTTATATGTGTATATCAATTGTGATTTATTAGTTTATACCATTTAATGTGTAGCACACCTTGCCCGGATTCATTATAGAATTCGGATCAAACACTTTTTTAATACCCTTCATTAATTCCATGTTTAGTTCTCCAACGCTGTCTACAAGATATCTAACCTTTCCACTACCAATTCCATGTTCTCCTGAAACAAGTCCTCCACATAAAGTTGCTTCATCATAGATAATCTTGAAGAATTTATCAACTCTTGCTTTAAACTCTGATTCTTCTAAGTCATTACTACATTGATATATGTGAAGATTTCCATCTCCTGCATGTCCAAAGCTCTTAATAGTTAACCCACACTCTTCACCAGCTTTATTTACAAAAGCAAGATAAGAAGCTATTTTATTTACTGGAACTACAACGTCACATTCATCTAATAGTTTTGTTTCTGCCATGATTGCTTCTAGGAAACTAGAACGTGCAGCCCAAGCATCCTTCATTTTTGCAGGGGTATCAGCTACAAGAACATCAATAGCTCCAGCATCTAACACTATTTCACTTGCTTTTTCAATAAGATCATTTAACTCATCTTCATTGTTTGCATCTATAGTAACAAGTAAATAAGCATTTGCAGTTACTCCATCAATTACTTGTGGGAATACACTTTTTCCAACATATCTTTCACTGGATAAAACAATTTCTCTTTCCATAAATTCTAAGGCTTGTGGATTTAGATGTGCCATCTTGAATTTAGGAACAGCAGAAATACAATCATCTAAATTTTCAAAAGGAATAATTAAACTTGCAACTACCTTTGGTGCTGTCATGATTTTTAAAGTAAGCTCTGTTATAATTCCAAGAGTTCCTTCTGATCCAATCATTAAATTTAAAAGGCTATACCCTGAACTTGTTTTTGATACTGTAGCTCCAAAGTGAGTGATTTCTCCTGATGGAAGAACAACTGTCATTGCACGTACATAATCACGAGTTGCACCATACTTAACAGCTCTCATTCCACCAGCATTTGTTGAAACATTTCCACCTAAGCAAGCTAGCTTTTCACCTGGATCTGGAGCATATAATAATCCTTTTTTAGCACAATCCTCTGCAAGATCATTTAATAAAACCCCTGCTTGTACATGAACAACAAAGTTTTCCATGTCATAAGAAAGTATCTTATTCATCTTTGTAATGTCAATTAAAACTCCCCCCAATAGTGGAACTGCTCCACCAGCAAGACCTGTTCCTGCTCCTCTTGGAGTTACTGGAATTTTGTTTTCATTACATATCTTTACAACTTCAGAAACCTCTTCTGTAGAATGTGCCATAAAAACAACTTCTGGCGCTTTTTTCCCATAGATAGGCATCTCATCATGAGAATAATCCTCATTGATATCACTATCAGTTAAAATGTGCCCTGGAGCTACCGCCCTTAATTTTTCAATTATCTCTTCTGTTAACTTATTATATTCAGCCATATTACTCATTCCCTTCATATATATTTAGTGAAGAACTTATATTTTTACCCATGATAAAAGCTCTACACAATCTTCACTCTACACTTAAAAATTATTAAAGCCATAAGGTTCCTAAGAAACATACAATACCAGCTATAACTATATAGCAGATAAAATACTTAAATACAGTTCTTAAAATTTTACTTTCTGAGCCAGTAGCACCAATTGCACTTGCACCGATTGCAATACTTTGAGGAGAAATCATCTTACCAATACCTGCTCCCATAGTATTTGCAGCTCCCATCCAAGCTCCAGAAAGTCCAAGGTTTTGTGCTGTTTCTACTTGTAAGCCTCCAAATAAAACACTTGTTGACGTACCTGAGCCTGTTACAAACCCACCAATAGATCCAATCAATGGTGAAATTAATGGATATGCTCCTCCTGTAACCACAACTAAAAGACTTGCAATATCAGAAATCATTCCGCTATATGCCATTATTTTTGCTGTGGACATAACCGCACAAATGGTTGCAATGGTTTTCCAGTTTGCCTTTAAGGTACTAATTAGTACATCAAATATCAAGGATACTTTGGCACCCTGAACAAAACCACCAATAACTGCCGCTATAAAAATAATAACCCCTGGGGTATTGATCCAGCTAAAATTCAATGTGTTTGCCCCTTGACCTGCATATACCTTTAAACTAGTTTTAAATACTGCAATTACATCATGAATTGGCGGAAATAATGTTGATGTAGAAATTAACATCACAAATATTAAAATAAATGGACACCATGCCTTTACTGCTTTACCAAAGGATAAACTTGCTCTTTCCTTATCCTCACTAACTTTAATACAATACTCCTCTTGAGGTTTTTTATTAAAGACCTTGGCTGCAATAATTGTAAATACCATAGAACATATAGAACCTACTATGTTTGGTAGTTCTGGTCCAACTGTTGTTGCCATAATATAAGCAGGCACTGTAAAGGATACTGCTGAAACTAAGGTAACAATAAAGGAACCTTTTAAGGCCTTAATTCCACCACCTATTATGCACACCATGATAAATGGAGTGATAAAACAAAGAAGCCCCTCAATTATTGCTGTATTTGCCGCTAAGTCAGTAGCTGAAACACCAGTTACTGCTGAAAAAGTCACTAGAGGTATTCCAACTGATCCAAAGGCAGTTGGTGTAGTATTTGCTACTAAACATGCTATAACTGTAGCAAAAGGATTTAAGCCAATAGCAGCAAGCATAGATGCAGGAATAGCAACAGCTGTACCAAACCCCGCCATACCTTCCATAAAATTACCGAATCCCCATCCAATAATTAATATCAAAACCCTTTTGTCTATAGAAACTTCTGCTAGCATTTGCTTTATGGAATCCATTGCGCCTGTACGTAAAATCAGATTATAGGTAAACAGCGCTGCAACAATAACCAAGCAAATTGGCCATAATGCATTAAGAATTCCTTCAAATACTCCTGTCACAGTATTAATCACACTCAATTTCCAGAAAAAAATCGCCAAAACCATAGTAATACAAAGGGCTATAGAGCAAGCTTTATAGCCTGGCATCTTTAATTTACTGAGCGCAACTATAAGCCAAAGAATAGGTAATATTGCCATTAAGAATTTTAGAAATAACATTTTTCCATCTCCCTATTTAATTTTAAAATATTAACCCTATTTTTTAGTGCGACACCAAGTTCAATTGTTAGTGCACATTAAGCTCATTTTTTAGTGCGACAATTTCTTTTATACAATAAAAAGTGACTACTTTTCTTTTAATTTTTTCATTTCTTCAATCATAACTGGAAGAATCTCATTTACATTTCCAACAATACTTACATCTGCTATTTCAAATATTGGAGCCTCTTCATCCTTGTTAATAGCCACAATATAATTTGAGCTAGACATACCTGATGTATGCTGCGTTGCTCCAGAAATACCACATGCAATGTAAAGTTTAGGTGATACTATTTTCCCTGATTGTCCAACTTGATGTGTACGAGGAATCCACCCATTTTCAATTGCTGGTCTAGTTGCACCTACTACACCACCAAGTACACGTGCCAATTCTTCAACAAGTTTGAAGTTTTCTTCACTACCAAGGCCACGTCCACCAGAAACAATAACTTCAGCTTCCTCTAAATTAACAGATTCTGAAATTTCTTTTACCCTATCAATAATCTTTGCCTTAACAACATCAGCTTGGACTTCAATAGTTTTCTCTGTAACCTCTGCTTTAGAAACAACTTCAGGTTTTGGAAAACTTCCATTTCTAATAGTAACTACCGCTGTGCCATCAACCACAATATGTTCTAAAATAGTACCGCCATAAGCTGGTCTAGTATATATAATTTTCCCATCATCTTTACTAATTCCTGTTACATCACTTACACAACCTAAACCAACACGTCCTGCAATACGTGGTGCAATATCCTTAGCCATTGCTGTATTAGCTAGTAAAACAATATCTGGATTCTGCTCTTTAACTATTTCTGATAATATCTCTGTCAAAGTATCACAGTCAGAAGCCCCATCTACAAAAGTAACTGGAACTCCAAAATCAGCTACAGTTTCTGCAACTGCTTTATTATTTACCACTATAGCTGTGCCTTCTGAGCCCAATTCCTTAAGTGCACTAATAAGTTCAATACTTCCGCCCAAAACTTTTTCTTTATCTGTTTCAATGAATAATAATGCTTTCATACCGTCTCTTCCCCCCTTAATTAAATTGCTTTATCTTTTTTCATTTGATCAATAGTAGCACTTACTGCTAATATGGCGTCTTTTTCTTGAATCTTTATGCCAGCCTCTTTCTTAAGTGGTTCAACATATTGAATACAATGTACCTTTGACTTCTCTATATCTCCAATTTCCGCTGCACTATAAGTTTTGATAACTGCTTTACGGCTTGCCATCTTATTTTTAATAGTAGGATAACGCGGATCATAATCTGGTTTGCTAACTGTAACAACAGCTGGAAAACCTAAAGAAACTAAATTATACCCTTCATCAGTTTCTTGATGAATTTCCATCACATCATCCTTTAAATCGATTTCAATAGCGCTACTAAGATATCCTAAACTTAACTTTTCAGAAAGCATTGCTCCAACTTGTCCAGTAATTTCATCCGTAGATTCTTTTCCACATAGAATTAAATCAAACTTTTCACCTTTATCTTCTTCAATTTTATGAATAGCATCAGCTAAAACCCCAGCAGCTCCCATAGCATCTAAATCCCCATATAAATCATCTTTAACAAAAAAAGCTTCTTTAGCTCCCACTGCAAGACAATTTCTTAAGGTATTTATAGAATCCGCAGCTCCAACCGTCAATACACTAACTGTTCCTCCATGAGACTCAACAAAACGGACTGCAAGCTCCAATGCATATGTATCAAATGCATTAGCCACAAAACTGACCCCATTTAAATTAGGCTTTTTCTTGTCCTTGTCCAAATGAATTTCAACAGAATCATCTGGAACCTGTTTTACACATAATAGAATCCTCATACTATCCCTCTCCTTACCCTTTTCAGATTGTTTATTTTTGATCAAATCATTTTGTATTTAATAATTTAAATTGGTCTTACCAATTAACAAGTTAATTTTATCACAATATTCCAAAAATTTCAACGCATTCTATAAATAATTAATTTTTGTATTTAATACAAACTTCTTCACGCTTAGACTCCCCTACCTAAAGAATAAAAAAAAGAAGTACCTTCCTAAAAAAGCACTTCTTTCTATGTAATTTCTAAATTAATATTCCCTACACAAATAAACTCTCCAAATCCTCTTGGGTCATTTGAGTTATAATATTGTCTTCATTCATATTTTCCTTCATTACATTTTTAATCATTTCCTTCTTCTTTTCCTGAAGATTATATATTTTCTCTTCAATTGTTCCCTTTGCAACAAGCTTTATAACTTCCACAGTCTTTTGCTGCCCTATTCTATGGGCCCTATCTGTAGCCTGATCCTCAACAGCTGGATTCCACCACGGATCAAAATGTATCACAACATCTGCACCAGTTAAATTAAGTCCTGTTCCTCCAGCTTTTAAAGAGATTAAAAACACCCTTGCATCCCCTTCATTAAATTCCTTAACAAGATTCATTCTATCTTCACTTTTAGTATTTCCATCTAAATACATATACTTAATGCCATTTTTATCAAGCCTACCTCTAATATTCTTAAGTACAGAAGTAAATTGTGAAAATAAAAGTATTCTATGATCTTGTTCTATGCTATCTTGTAAAATCTCATCTAAAGCTTCCATCTTACCATTATCACCCTTATACCCTTCTATAAATACAGAAGGGTCACAACATATTTGTCTAAGTCTTGTTAAGACAGAAAGAATTTTTATTTTACTCTTGTTAAACCCATTTTCTTTAATTTCCTCATCTATCTCATCTTTTGCTTTAGAAAGATATGCTGCATAAAGCTTCTTCTGATCCTCTGTCATTTCTACAACAAGTTTATGTTCTATCTTAGGTGGTAATTCCTTAATAACATCCTTTTTAAGTCTTCTTAAAATAAATGGATTTATATGCTTATTTAACTCATTTAAAGCAAGTTTATCATTATTTTTTATTATAGGTGTTTCATATTTCTTTGTAAATTTATTATGAGTAAGCAAATACCCTGGCATAACAAAATCAAAAATAGACCAAAGTTCCGTTAAAGAGTTTTCTATTGGTGTACCTGTAAGTGCAAAATATCCTTTTGCCTTAATCTCCTTTACAGCAGTAGCATTAACAGAAAGAGGATTTTTTATTTGTTGAGCCTCATCCAAAATACAGTAATTAAAGCTAATCTCCTTATACTCTTCTATATCCCTACGTATAAGTGGATAGGAAGTAATAACCACATCACAATTATTTATATCACTAATAAGCTCTTCACGCTGCTTTTTAGAACCAGATACTACTAAAACCTTAAGTGAAGGCGCAAACTTCTCTATTTCACCTTGCCAGTTATATACTAGAGAGGTTGGTGCTATAACCATGGAGGGTTTATTTCCTTTTTCAGATAATAAAAAAGCTAAAGTTTGAAGAGTTTTACCCAGCCCCATTTCATCTGCAAGTATACCGCCAAATCCATACTCTGATAAAGTTTTAAACCACTTAAAACCTATCTTTTGATAATTACGCATAACAGAATCCAATGAAGGTGGAATTACATACTCCATATCTTTTACATCTCGTATATTATTTGCAAGTTCTCTAAAATTCTTACTCCTCTTTAAATAATCCATCCCTTTATCCTTAATCTTTTCATCAAGATACAAGGCATTATATTTAGAAATAAGTATTTTTTCCTTACTCAAATCCTTATCTTTTATATCCAAAAAGTCAATCATCTCACCAAGGGCTTCTATTCCCTTATCCTCAAGAGATACAAAGCCCCCCTCTTTAAGCTTATAATATTTTTTCTTTTCCCTAAGGGCATTAAATATATTTTTAAGCTCTTCTTTCTCTATACCTTCAAGCTCAAAAGAAAACTCCAACAGATTATCCTCATTAAGTCTAACCCCTCCCCTTAAGCTGGACTTACCATAAACCCTAGTATTTTTGAAACTTTCTGAATAGTATACCTCTGAAAGATCCTGTAGACCTTTGATTCCCTCACTAATAAAGCCTACAATATCCTCCTCCCTTTTCATAACATAGCGGTCTTTATCCTCATGAAATCCAAAACTCTTCAATACACCCTGGCATGTCTCTTCTTTTTTAATATCCCTAATCAATATTTTTTCAGTTTTTTTGTGTTCATTTTCCTCCAGTGGATTTATATCTATTTCACCATAATTAAACTTTATTTCTGCTGTTACAAAATCCTCTGACTTATCCAAATAGACCTTACTAACAAGAGGCTCTTCATAAAAATTACTTTTTATATTTTTATCTAATGCAACCTCATCAGCCACAGCTCTTAACTTAGGCAAAAGATATGCCGCTATCTTTTCCCCATCTTTCTTACTGAAATCTAATTTTTTATTCTTCTTACTTTCCATCAACTTATGTATATGCATATACATAGAGCACTGCTCTTTAGATGGAAGATAAACATTTCCTTGATAGTAGAAAACCCTATACTTTTTATCTAAAGGTAGTGGTAGACCACCTTCCTGCTCCAATTTTATTAGTTCACTCTTTATGCTCATCTTAAATTTTAAGGGCATCTCGCCTTCTATTATTTTTACATCTTTGTATTCTGTTTCGTTTACCATCAAATCCATTGTTCTTTCTTTTGCTAATCTAAAAAACCTATATAATATCCTATCTGTTAATAGAAGCTTTTTACCTGAAAATAATGGATTATTATAGTTATAGTAATAATTATTACCCTCTCCTTCTAAATCCCTTATTTCCATAAACATTTCCATTATTTTTTCATCAACTTCATTAAATTTATGTAAATTAGGCTCATAGATAAAGCCCTTACCAAAGGTAATAGACTCCTCTTTTATTAATGAGTTTAAGAAGTTTCTCATACTTTTTACAATATACTTCTTCTCAAGTCCCAATTTAAGTTCAATATAAGCTCTCTCATAATTTTTAGCCTCAAAAAACTTAACTTCTAAATTAAGTTCTCTTTTATAATCCTCGCTGACCCCTGAAGCTTCATTTAAGACTTCTATTAGATAGTCTATATCAGACTTTTCTGGAACTCTATTTGGACTACTTTGATATTCTTTAGTATATTTTAAAAGCACGGCTGCTATGTGTTTACAAAGCAATCCATCATCCCTATCTTCATTACAATCACAATCTACTTCTATCTGGTTTGAAAGGCTATCCCATTGAATCTCAACCTCATTACTGCTAAATTTATTAAAAGCATTTACACTTCCTGTAATTATCAAACCTCTATCCTTTTCTCTGCCTTTTATATCAAATCTCTTTATCTCTAAAGGTCCAATAAAATCGCCCTCATAATATTGCTTTGCCCTTTTAAAAGAAATATCATCTGTCCATTCTTTTATTAATTTTTCTGTTACTCTCAAACTCTAATCCTCCGTTGGTTTTTCTGAGTAAATATACTATTTAATCACTCTACTCTATATTATTACCTATTTTAACATTTTTCTTATGAATTGATAAGATATTCGATTTATTTTTATTATATAAATATTAAGAAATAATCTTCCAACCACATTTCACAAACTGTTTATTATGTTTGTTCCCATTCATCTCGTATTATTCCGAATAAAGTACAATCTTGAAAGCCGTCACGGGTTTTATAGTTGTGTCGTAAAAAGCCTTCCTTGCTCATTCCAACCTTTTCCATCACTTTCCCTGAAGCAGGATTTTCTACCGAGTTATATGATTCAATTCGTTCAACATCCGTATTTTTGAACATAAAATCAATAACTGCTCTTGCCGCTTCGCTAGTATATCCTTGCCCCCACCAACGGCTACCGATCTTGTAACCTAATTCAGCCTTGAAGTCATGTTCTGAAGTTATCAATATACCAATAGAGCCAATCATTTCGCCATCTTTTAGATACATTCCCCAGTAATAAGTGGACTCAGATTGATACTTGTTAACCCACATTTGAATCATTTTCTTGCTATCATCAATTGTTTTATGTGCATCCCACCTCAAAAAGCGTGTAACTTCCTCATCACTTGTCCAATTCTTAAACATCATTTCCGCATCAGTAAGCTCCAGTTTCCGTAATGTCAATCGTGTAGTTTTTATTACTTGTGTCCCTGCATGCTTCACTCGTTTATTCCTCCTGTACTAAATATAAATTTTTCACATAGTATTCGATAGAAATTGTGAACTATCCTCTCGCTTACAAATTACCAATTAGCTCATAACAAATTATAAACTTTAATATTTGATATTATTAAACCATTCAGTAGCATATTTGTCACTAATCACAGGGTATTCATAATCCCATTTATCCATAGTTTCAATAGCTATCTTCTGGAATAAATTCATTGTATTTAATAAAGCTTTCATTATATCTTTATCAGAAAATCGTGCATAAATATTTTGAAACTCTTTTACAACCCACGGTTCTGCCCAACGTTCAATAAACTTGCCATTATGCCAAGTATCATAATCTGTGCCATGTAAAGCATGTGAGTGATATTCTATCATTCTTAAAAGTAATTTTTTCATATAACCATCTACACATGTTATTGCAGCCCAGAGCTCACCTCTCATAACCTTTTTGGAAGCCCATATAACATGAAAGAAAAATTCACTGATAAGATTCTGAATTTCACTTTCTGATGGAATAGAAAATGATTTATCCAATTGTGCCACATGACTTATAATATCTGTAAAATTATCTTTATCTAGAAGCATTTTATATGATCTTGAAACTATCTCAGATAATTCATTAATTCTGCTAAAATCATCTGCCTGTAAAAAAATAAAATCTGCATCCATAGCATTTTCAAAAATAATACGTCTTTCCATACCTCCAGAAACCGTTTTTTCAACAAATGATATATAGTATTTTCCAAGGGAGCTAATCCATTCATCTGAATTAATAAAAAAATCAATATCTGAAACAAATAACATAACATCAATATCTGAATACTCATCAGCGCAATCAATTTGCCTTGACTGAGATCCAATTAGAACTTCTGCTTTAACGAGTTCAGATGTTTCTCCATATTTAATTATTTTATCTACTATATCTTTATATCTGCTGTCCATACACATATTCCCCCATTTCATTAATCATATTTCGAATTCAATACTTTAATGCGGATACTGGATATTTGTCTGAAGCCAATGTTGCCCTATTATTCTTGACGCAATAATTTATTACATTTATAAGTCAATTATAACATATTATCCCAATGCTATATTGTTCAATTTTCAAAGAACACTTACTTCGCAATAATTTCAAAATACTTAGTACTACTTTTGTATTGCGAAATAAAAATGCCGTAAAATCCAGTTCTGAATATTACGGCATTTATGATTACCATATTTTAAGTTTTAATCTTACCTATGTAAGAAATATTTATAATAAACACCTTGAAATAGTAAAACTATTTCACTAAATCATTTTTTGAATAAAAGTAGTCTAATACAATAGATCCTATTACATAGGGTAATAGATTGAAAGCAAAAAATTGAATAGCGAAGATCCCATCAACATCAAAGTGCCTATGAATGGGATTTAGTATTTGCGTTGCGGTCATTATTGCTACATGAAAACCTATCGGTGTCCATACATTTCCTGATTTTGCTCTAAAATAGCCTAACATAAAACCATATCCAGGAATAAATAGGAGTTGATCCATAGAATACAACGCTCCTATAAAATAAGCGAATAATGAAAATATCACGGATTGTATAACAATCGTTATCCAGTTTGGAAATAATTCTTTTAAGTAACCATAAACATATCCCCTAAAGATTAATTCTTCTGGAAATGCTTCTATTAAAAATACAGTCACTAATAAGAGCAATACACTTAATAAAAGTTGATTTAAGTCTGTTTTTACTGTTATTTCAGACCAACCAGTCAATAAACAGATAGCTAGACCTATAACCGCAGGAACCATCCAAATCAAGACTCCAACAAAAAAGGAAATTATATTATTATTTAATCCATTCATTCCAAACTGCTTCCATGATATTTTATCAATTCTTCGTGCAAAATTAATTAAAATAAGACATAGGATTGTAGTTGTTAAAGCAATAAGCAAATGATTTACACGATTGTACTCATCACCTAAAAACACATTATTTAGGTAAAGAATAAACTTCCAGATTAAAATTGAAAACAGTAACATTATACCTATTCTCACCATTATTTTATTTGCTCTCAATAGCCCTTCCTCCTTGCTCAAAATTTACATATTTATATCTTTACTTCACACTATTTTATAATAAATCAATCATATCATATTTATCCATTATGGTGGGTCAACTTTACTCGTTAAAGGTGGGTCAGTTTTAAGTATAAATCAACATCCAATATCTCCTTAATTAATTAATAAAGAATATTATTGTATAGTTAGCTCATAACAAATTCATGTTTTCAACTAACTTTTTTGTATTGCAAATTAAAAACACCGCTTATTCATTTGAATAATACGGTATCATAATAACTTAATATTTAATTTTATCTGTATAATATATACGAAAATTGTGAATTAACGTTATTCAAAACTTTCTTTAAATATCATTTTTAACAATTCACACGGAACCTGTTGATTATGAAAAATTTGTAGCATACCTTTAGGTGTTATTTTATATCCTGACAGTTCATCTTTATGAAAAACTAATGCTTTTGCCTCAATATTAATATGGTCTTTAAAAGGAATAAGACGAACGAAATTATCATTTACATAAAATGAAGGTAGTTTAGCCCACAATTTTTCGTCAATGACTCTGGAAGTACTTTGACAAATAAGTTTATGTAAATCGCAAAATCTTTGCTTTGTTTCTTCTTCAAACTTCTCTAAATAAGTATATATGTCCTCTTTCATTTTTTAGTTCCCCACTTCTATGATTTATTTGTGCCTACATATTATATTAACTAATCTTTATTACGCAATCATCTACAATCCTGAATTAATTATATTATATTTATCCAATACCATATTATTAGAATTCCTGATGTCTCATACTAAAATAAGGTCCTAAATATCCCTCTTCATGTGTTTTTATATAAGTCCAATTAAACTCTTTATCCACAATATAAATATCTGACTCCTCATTTAAATCATCTACATTAAAGCTAGATGCGCTCTCTACAATTAGTGCATCATTAATTCGTTGATAAAACACATAACAAGAACCTTTCGGAATATTATTAAATGCTTTATTAGCTTCTTCACCTTTTAAACAAACTCTTTTTTCATAGCTAAATAAATGCCATAGATATCCACAGGAATCATTTAAGAAAATATGCTTTTTTTCATCAGAAGTTAAATGATTAGCAAAATTTTCTTCCCATTGTTTTCTTAGAAAAGATCCCCATTTTGGAATTTCTATTACCTTAATATTTTTATTTCTTAATGCCTTCGCTAATTCCACTAAATCCCTCCGTTAAATGCTTATTTGCTATTTCTATAGCTAAATTATTCGCACTTACAAGTATTCCTCATGCTTGCCTCCCCTTTAATTTATAATCCTCTCATAGCTTTATGCATCCACATTACTATTCCATAAACTATAGGAATTATAATTACTACACATACAGTCTCAACTAATCCTACAAAACTCAAATTAATTACTGAATCTAAAAAAGATATTATAATTGCGATTATATAGAAATACATAAAGAGCTTAGCAGCAGTAAACAATGATTTATCTTTTCCTTGAAACTTGTCTATCCAAAATATTTTATGTAATAACGGTGTTAAGGATTTAAGCTTTTCAAGCATATTATTTTCCCCTTTAAATAAATATATCTTCTTAAATTGTATCATCTCAATATATTATAATAAATAAAAATTTACCACACTCTTCACTTTCCCAAGAATCGCTAACTTTATATTAATTCCAAAATACATGATACAATTTTTGAAATGCTAAGTAAAAAACACCGCTTATTAATTTGAACTGCCCCCTGTCTACTTAACAATGAGCAGTTCAAACTAGACTATTACTACCTTTTATGCATAAAACCTTAAAAGAACTAATCTTCTTGGATTCCGCCTTCTTCCATAATGTATTTATAATAATGCTTTATTGCACTTTCAACAATTTTACTGACTCTCACATTTATATTTGAATGTTTTACTTTTAAGTCATTTAACATTCTTATTATAGAAAAGCCAAGATAAAAGCTCTTCCTGTATTTAGCGTCTGAATTGTTTATTTCTTTCTCTACAGCCACTTTCTCCTCTTTTTTCTTCTCTATAATAGTATTTTTAATAGGCTTATCTTTAAGCTTTTCTTTCACTAAATCTGTTATATCAAGCTCTCTTATTGTATTTCCTCCCTTAACCTCTCCCCACTCAGCAAATTTCTCGTATTCTTCTTCACCTTGTGATATACCATTTTTATTATTTAATTTCCCCATTTCTCCCCCTTATTTTCATAATATGCTTTAACCTCAAAGTAAGTTCTTCTTTTACTTATAAATATTATACACTTCTACTTTGTAGAAGCTTTTCTTCTCAAAAGCTTCATATAATTCCTTTTTTATTATACTAAAAGGATTATGATATTGTGACATTAAGATATTGCGATATTAGGACATTGCGATATTAGGATATTGCGACATTAAGATATTGTGATATTAAGACATTGCGACATTAAGATATTGCGACATTAGGACATTGCGACATTAGGACATTGCGATATTAGGACATTGCGATATTAGGACATTGCGATATTAGGACATTGCGATATTAGGACATTGCGATATTAGGACATTACGCACTTCTACCCTGTAGAGACTTCTTCTCAAGTCTCATTAAATTCCTTTTAATCTCTACCCTGTAGGAAATTCCTTATTTATCTATTGTTTAAATAAAATTTTTTCGAGAAAGTGTGCTCTTATGCCCTGTAGAGGCTTCTTTCCAAGCCTCTTTAAACTCCTTTTATTAAGATAATTTAAAAAAGTTTTCAACAAGTTGTGACAAAACTCCTCCTTTTTAAATATGATATAGAGTACTCATTTTATTAAATGGGTCAAATAGATTAGAAAGGAGCTTAAAACCGCTCCTACAGAATAGCGCTAAAAGGATTTGATGAAGTTTTCGAACTTTTACAGATTAGCAGTGAAAGGATCTAACAAAGTTCTTCGAACTTTTACAGATTAGCAGTGCGTGTCTACCGAATAGCGCTAAAAGGATTAGACTGACGCTGATAAGCGCGTCTACCGAATAGCTTAAATGATCAGACTGGCGCTGAGAAACGCGCCTACCGAATAGCGGTAAAAGGATTAGACTGACGCTGAGAAGCGCGTCTACCGAATAGCGGTGTGTATCTCTTATGAAAGACCAACTATCAAAAG